>NZ_JALW01000006.1:0-44009 GCF_000710795.1 Enterobacter sp. T1-1
ACTCCCACCTGCATAACATTCCCTGCCGCAGTTCCGACATCCTTTGTCGCACTACTTCCCAAACCGAGGTTTGTGCGAACGTCTGCAGCGTTCGTTGCCCCGGTCCCGCCCTGGTCAATCGGGAGAGCACCGTTGGGCCCTTTCTGCGCCAGCTTACCGATGCCGGGGATAGTCACGGGGGTGCCGTTAATAGTTACCGTTATGCTCTGGTTTGCTGAGGTAGTAGCGAACGTCTCCCATGCGCCAATATTCTCGTCATACTCTTTAATGAGCTGAGACATGGCCTGCGCCAGCCCATCGACCGAGATATTGTCTGATACCAGAATGCCGTACTTCTGGCCGCTCAGCGCCGGTGATGCAGCAGGCGTTACCGTCATTGACGTGGCGCTGTTCACGGATGAAATCTGGAACATCTGAACCGGGTTAGATATGACAATAATCGTCTGGCCAGCGCGGACCTGGCTGGCGGGTGCTGTCCAGTTAGTTCCGGAGCCGGTTGCGGTATTTCCATTAACAGCGATTGTGCCAGTGTTATAAAGCATGAACTACCTCACGATAATAACGATCGTTTGGAACGATCAATATTGTAAAATTGATCGCTCATATCAATCTGACTATTTTTTAAACTTAAATAAAATGGATATTCCCGCTCTTACAGGAATGTAGAAATGAAACGATTATTTGCTGCAGCACTTTTGCTGCTGGCTGGCTGTGCCGATAAACACACAGATTACGCATTTAAAATGGATTATCCGGTGGATGCAGCGCGTCTTTCCCTTGGTGGCGATATTCACGTGAATATCGACTGCGCCACGAGGGAAATGAAGATTATTTCAGACAGCAGCAATGGAATATTCAGCCGCCATGTTAATAAACGTCTGAGTAATATTTGCTATAAAAAAACCGATAAACTCGATGTCGTTTATCGCTTCAACGCTGCGAAGGGAGTCAGGCAAGATATGATTGCCACGCAGTATCCACGTGTCCCGCCTGTTTCAAATACCGACAAACTGAGCGACAGGGATTCTTAATCCGCGCCCCTGCATCGTCTGGCTCCAGCTGCGCTGATTTTTAGAAATATACCTCCCCTGCAGCTGTGAGCCCGTCCACTTCAGCACTATCCCTGAATAACCGACCACCTCCCCGTCATCGCTGAGATTTCCGGGGCAGTTGTTTACCAGAATCCACGGGTTAAAACTGAGGCTCACAGATAGTGTGTTGTTCTGCAGATCATAGTTCGCCGGCACGTCAAAGAACCCGACAACGCGGGGCATTTTTGAGGCTGAAGCCGCGCTCCAGATGAGATTTCCGGCACTGTCGAAGACATCCAGATACCCGCTTTGAATTCCAATGTTACGCGCAGTGCGGATCATGCTCCCCGCGTTATCTTCAAGCAGGTCCGCACCAGGCATCCCGTATCTGTTTGCGCCAAGCTGCAGCCACCTTAATCTCCCGTCATTCCAGAATGCCTGCGGAGTGAATCCCAGGGTGCTGCCATTCCCAAATGGACTGTCTACCTGGTAAAAACCCTTGTTGTTCACTGCGCCGAGCGTACGCTGGTCATAAAAAAGGGTGGACCTGTTTTGCGAGTCCACCAGTAATTTTCCATCGCTGTTGTAAACTTCGAATCCGCTCATTGAAAGTTATACACCTCCACATTGAGTGTGATCGCAGGACTGCCGGTTGAGGGCAAATAATAAGCTGTAAAACCGCCATTATAGGCGCGGCAGTGGTATTCGTTGACAGTGACGCCTGTCGACACAATTGATATGAATGAGCCATCCTGGGTTGTCCCGGCGAAGGAAACGTTTTTCGACGTTTCCCCCGCAGCGAATGTTACCGAGGTGCTTCCGATATACCGGATGGCATAATCACTCAAATCAACCGCTATCCGCCCTGCACTGTCCCAGCATTGCAACCCCTGTGGCATTACCATAACCCCATTCTGACACGCAGCACATTATTGCTGTCATAGATACGAATGAGAGTGCTGGTTATCAGCATCCTCCCGCCCCCGGCCACGCCGTTAATTTCGAACGTCCCTCCCTTATCAAGCTTCCAGCCTGCAGAACCAGCCACATAGTTATTCGACTGGATATAGTTGCCGATTTTGGCGTTCTCAATGGTGCCGTCCTGGATGAAGCTGGCCCGGATGAATGTCTGCCCGTTCTGGATCACGAACGGCAAAGCCACGCTATTTCCGGCTGCCGTGGTGACGGCGAAGCGGTCAGCCAGGAAGATAACCTGCGACTGCATGCCGGATGGCGTATTCTCCACGCCGATACCCATCCCCGCGGCGTAATACTGCCCGTTGCTGGAGACACCAACCTTTATGTTGTACATCGCGCTGAGGTCGCCATTAACGTTGGCTATCGCCTGAGCGTTAGTGGTGATGGCGGAGGTATGCCCGTTCACGGTCGCCGTAATGCCGTTTATCTGCGTGGCCGTAGTCTGCTGATAGTCGGAGAACGTCTGATTCAGGCTGTTGATGGATGCCTTGTTGCCGTTAACGTCCGTCTGCAGGCTCAGCAGCGAGCGCGCCGTTGCCTCCCTGTCGTTGACAATCACTTCATCAATGCGGTCCAGATTCGCGCTGTTGCCGGCGACCGATGCAGAAAGGGTTTTACGCGTGGCCACCTGAGCGAGGTTGGCCTGGATTATCGCAATTGCAGAGTTCTTCACCCCGCCCGTCATGCCGTCCATAGACACGCTGATGCTGTCGATTCGCTGACCCAGCGCGGTATCAGCCGTCGCCACGGTCTGCTCAAGCTCTGAAAGAGAGGACGACACATCACCGACTGTGCTCGAAAGCTCATTAACGCTGGTCTGAACCTGCCCGATTTCCTGCGCGTTTTTGGCGATTTCCTGCGCCTGCAGCTCAAGTTCATCGTTGGCCTGTTTGATGTCGTCAGCCATACCAGCAATTTTTTCGTTGGTATCAACGGCATTCTCGATCAGGTCCTTGAAGGTATCCGAGTCTTTAATTTCCTCCAGGATCACATCGGTGATGTCGGACACGTCGATGCTGGCCTGACCGCGCACCCATTCTGTGTAACCTGATTCGTTGCCGCTGCGGTCCACCAGTTGCGCTCGATACCAGAAAATCTGCCCAGCCTTAAGGCCCATCTGCTGATATTTGCGCTGTGGGTAAGGTACATCGGCCAGCAGCATCGCATCGTCTTCGGTACCGGTCAGGCTGTACTGAATTTCCGTCTTCAGCGTGTCGTCGGTATTCGCCGGGAATCCCCAGTTCAGCTCGATACCGAACACCACATTTTCAGAAGCGATGAAGCCAACCGGCTTCGGTGGATTGCCCACTTTACCGGTCAGCGTTTTCTCTTCTGAATAGCCCCATCCGGACGAGATTTCTGCGGCATTGATTGCGCGTACGCGCACCAGGTAGCGCCCGGCATAAATCCCGGGGACGTCGAATGACGTGGTGGAGTTGCGCGGCACGTTAACCCAGTTCCCGTCGTTTCGGCGCCATTGCGCTTCATAGGCGATAGCGTTCAGCGCCTGGTCCCAGCTCACGCGCATCGTTTCGACGCTGATATTTTGCTGCACCACAGAAAACGAGCTGATCACTATGTTCGCAGGCGGCGACTGGTTGCCCGGCGGGATCACGCTCACCGGCCGCTGGTCAATGATGGCTCCGGTATCAATGCGATCGAATTTATCCGGATCGTGATTTGCACCGACGATTGTGAACGTGCCGTCATTATTATCAGTTACCGTAATAACGCGATACTGCTGTGCGTAGAGCTCATCAGACTCAATGACCCATACGGCCTCAGCTACAGGCGTTTCGCTGTAAGCGGTCGTAACGGTCACTTTATTGCCCGTAATCGACTGAATGGTGCGTGACTGAGAAACACCCGATGGAAGATTGACAATCATCCTGTCGGCTGCCGAAGCATCCGGCGCCCTGTCCAGCGTCAGCACGCGACCATTCACCGCAGAGATACGGCCACCCAGGTCGCGCCCGGAGAGATTTCGGTCCGCTACAGCGATTACATATCCAGGCTGCGGAATGTTGCCATCTTCCCCTACATTGAAAGTAACAACGCGATCTTTATTGTTGGTGAGGATCCCCCATCGCCCTTTCCGATTCGCTTCTGACTGACGGGTACAGCCGATCGCAGTTATCTCAAGTTGATTAAACCCATAACGCGCAACCAACGCCTGCTCAAAAACAGGCTCCATCGCATCAGAATAAGCGTTATCAGGATCAGACCAAGACACCAGCGCATTGGTGTAACGGTTCTTTGTGGTGCTGCTGGAATAGGTAAAGCGCCCATCAATAACGTTCGCATGCGTGTATGTAAAATCAACATCTCTCGGCATGTCCGCCAGCGCCACAATCTGGTCGTCGCCCCAGTAGGTCATCCCACGGAATATGGCAGCAAAATCACGCAGGACCGTATAAGCGTCGTTGCGTTCCTGAATGTAGACGTTGCAGGTATAACGTGGTTCGGTACCACTTCCGCCTTTGCCATCCGGTACCATTTGATCGCAATACTGCGCAACCTGGTAGAGCGTCCATTTATCTATGTTGGCCGTTGTAAGACGATCCCCAAGTCCGAAACGGTCGCTAACCACCAGGTCGTAGAAAATCCATGCAGGGTTATCGGTCCAGGCCCATTTAAATGTCCCAGCCCACGTACCGCTATAAGTGCGGGTTTCGGGGTCGTAAGTATCCGGTACGCGGATAACGCGGCCGCGGGGCTCGCAGGCGATCTGCGGGATAGAGCCGTTAAACTGGCTGGAATCGAATTCGATATAAAGCAGCGCTGTGTTTGGATAGCGTAATTTGGCGTCAATTACCTCGGTGAAGCTCTGCAGCATCATCGTGTCGCCGATTTTCGCGCTGTTGGCATCAGACGTAATCTTACGGAGTCGGATTGTCCAGGTGCTGCCAGCCTGAGGTAAATCAATACGGTGGCTGCGCTCGTAACCTGACGTCGTTTTGCCGGTCACGCTGGTATTGAGTACTGTCTGCCATGTGCCGCCGTCCGTCTGCAGGTCAATCGCATAATTAACCAAGTAACCGACCAGATCGCCGTCGTCCTCCTGCTTGAAAAGCGAAGGCCATTTCAGGCGCAGGCGAACAGCTGAAAGCTGCGTATTGGTAAACGTGCGCGTCCACGCTGTAGCGCTCGATACCTCAGTTCCCACATTGATTTCGTTTTCGGTACCGGGTATGCCCTGAATATATTTTTGCGCCTGAGTTCCCGCGCGAAATTCCCACGTAACGCCGCTGAAGTTTTGAGAGCCGTCAGCATTCTCCAGAGCCGTTCCGTCAAGGTAGATATCTTTCGCCGTCAGCTGCCCTGCAAATTCCCCCTCTCCTAGTGCAACGAGGATTTTTGCCTTTGCTACAGATTGCAGATCATCAGGCTGTTCGGTAGGGGTTCGGGAACTTGAGCTGCCGCCCTTGCGGCCTTTAATAGCGGTTGCTAAAGCCATATTGCGCCCATAAAAAAAGCCACCCAGAGGTGGCTTTTTGAAATGTGTTTAATCTAGTAGAATTCAACTTTCGTATTCGCTGCCATTAATACTGGCTTCGGCACAGGATTCCCTGCGCTCTGCATTGTTACTTTACATATTTCAGGAACAAGCTTTTCGCTATAATGACAAGTATTCGTTGCTGTATAACCTTCCGAGTAAACTGATGTGTTTATAATTTTATAATCAAGAGGCTTCCTGTCTTTATCAACATAAGATATTTCGTTTTTAGATAGGATCTTTCCAGAGCCATAAAACTCAGAACGTATCAAATTAGAATCATCATCATAGAAATGCTCAGATATCTTTTTACCCAAATAATATGTATCTTTAATTAATCCATTCGAGTAAAGACTATATCGTAACTCGTCACCATTTTCATTTTTACTCAAAATATTACATTTTTCATCGAGCTGTATAGAGAAAGGCTTACCATCTCTCTGACCAACAAGACTTCCATTGCTATTTTTTAGAATGGTTTCATGTCCAGAGGAAACGTTATCAAGATCTAAGCTTTCAACACACCCATTCTTATCCAGTCTGATGGCAATTTTATAAGTGACTTTCCCATTTTCTTCTACATCAGTATCCAAGGATTTGACAGCTCCTTTAACTGGATTGAAATCAAACATAGTAGATAAATTATAGAGGAGAGGTATGTAATGGTTCTCAGCCAAAGCCATGCCTGAAAATAAAGAAGTACAAAGGAAAAGAATAGATGTTTTTTTCATTTTTGAATCTAAGCTCAAGTCACCCCATATTAAGTAAGCCCATTACAGCATGCTTACTGCTGATCTTCAACATAGATACCGGCGGAGATGATCGCGCCACCAATACGGCGCCGACCGTACAAGAGTGGTACCGGATTGCCCTGAGCTGTCGTATTTGTTACCCCACCAAAGGCGTAGCTGGCTTGGTTATCCGCAGATTGCTTACTGGCGAGCCCGGTTGTCTGTGGAGAAAGCATCTGGACTACGCCGCCGATTGCCATTGATGCCCCAATACCCGCCACGGCGCCCCATCCACCAGCGAAAGCGGTACCACCAATCCCGATCGCGGCCCCTCCCGTAACGAACGCAGCAACAGCGACAAGGGCAACCCCGAGGATTGTCTGAAACACCCCGGCTCGCTTACTGCCGATGATCACCGCCGCGATGCGGATTTCCTCTGTGCTCCTGTCCATACTGAGCTCATCGTTTAAGAGGTTTCGTTTCCCGCTGAATACCGCATAAGTTAAACCTCGTTGCTTACTGGTATTCAGGAAACGCTCAAAGCCCGGCACGATAACGCTCAGAGCGCGGATGGCCTCTTTTGGTGAAGCTACTGATAAACGATATTCACGCCCGAATGTGGCACCTAGCACGCCGTACAATCGAATTGTGCGGACCGGCTCAGCATTGAGTAATGCAACCATTTTTCCTCCATAAAAACTGTCACAGGCAGTTATCAGAAACAGTCTTTAAAGCGCAGTATTTTCATTGTGCGCTCACGCCAGTAGCCGCCATACGGCACGCGCTGGCTCAGATGCCCATAAAGGTGATGCAGTAGCATGTTGCCTTCCAGCAGAATTCCCGCATGGTTCCACTTGTCAGCCTGAACCTGCATGATCACCATATCGCCAGGTTTTGGCGGCCCGTCGAATTCACGGAATCCGCACTCATACCAGCAATCCTGATAGAAGTTGTCCGGATAGTCGTTTTCCCACCAGGGATAATCGACCCGGTAATCGTGAAGCTCTATCCCGTACGTTTGCCGGTAATAGCTCATCACCAGCCCCCAGCAGTCAAAGTGACCAAGCACAAACGGACGCTCGAGCAACGGCAGTTCTCCACGCGGCTGGATGGTCCGTAAATCCCCCTCCGGCCAGCTCACGATATGCCAGGGTAAAAGGGTTGCATCGCATTGCGCTTTATCCAGTTCGCTCGGTTGCGTCGAGGCATCAGGGTGACTGTGAGCGATAGCTATGACCTTCCCCCAGTCCTCAGCAGCTGCATAGTCTTCGGGGCAAAGGACAAAATTGTCCTCCGGCGCCGCGGCAAGATTCCGGCACGGGAAATAACGTTCAACACGGCTTTTTTGCGCCACCACGCCGCAACACTCACGAGGATACTCGGCTGCAGCATGGGCCATAATCGCATCGATGGTTTTCTGACGCATATCAGCTCCTGATCAAAGACGTGCCCGGAAAACCACCGAACGGCAGTTCGTTGCCGTCTCCATGCCGGAGCTTACAGGCCGTAAGCGTGCCGTTGCATTCGTCCAGAGAGGGGTCACTCACCGGGTTGTTGTTTTTATCGAAAAAGCGGGTTCCGGCATAGTCGCAGCCGTCGCCGGTGCGATATTTATTCCGGATACACCATGTACACAGAGAATGAAGTTGACGTGTAGGGATCATCTTTCCCTGTAACGACATCGGGCTATCGAGTACAAATTCGATACTTTCGCCCGGAATTTCGCTGCTTTTACTATCGATGTAAAAAACTCGTTTTCTGACCTGTTGCGGATCAGCTGTTGGGTTACCTGCTGGGAAGTTCTTCGCATCGAGATAGTGCGAATAAGTGTCATGGATAGTGACTTTCGCCTGTAGCATATCGTCATAAGCAAGGCACAGCGCTGTAATCTTGCTTTCGATATCTGCAACCGTCAGCGTTGGCTGGGCACTGTTGCCGTCTGTGGAGACTTCAAGCCCTTCAATTTGATACGGCCAGGCGGCATATTCTTCCCCCTGCCACCAGATGCTTTTCGCCTGCAGCTTTGATTCATCACCACCAGCGGCGGCGATTTCTTCTTCCGTGTGCGGGAGGTTGTACGCGTGAAATCGCAGTACATCATCCACGCCGAAAGTAGAGCCATCAACTTCGATAAGCCGGACTTTGTTTCCGGGCTCAAGGCTTTGATAGTCTGCTGTGATCATGGTGCGTACGCCTGTTTGAATGTTGCGGAAATGGTCAGAACGTTGCTGGATAAGGGCTGTGAGTTGATTGATTCGGCCTCAATCCGGTAGAGCCCAGTTTCGCCAACTGGCGATGTCCAGATGAATGATTTGGTGACGTGAGAACGAAAGAACTTCAGGGCCTGAAGCATGTCCGCCTTTTTCCCTGTGAGTGTGACAGGCCATGACTGTTTTTCAGGGTTAATGCCTTCCCCGGCGATCTGCTCATAGCCGTCGCCAAAGGTTGCAGAGCGCGTTTTAAGGCTGAACGACCCTTCCATTCCCGCCTGTATCTGTGTTCGCCAGGTGAATGTTTCGATTGCCAACTTTCCTCCGGGTATAAAAACCCGCCGAAGCGGGCTTAGTTTGGGTTAGCTTGAATGTGAGATTGCCTTCTGCCAGGCGTGATGCTATAGCTGAACGAGCCTAAACAACGGACATTATATAGATTCAGCTATAATCCAAATGCTTGAGGAAGCTAAATATGGAAAGCACTCACCAAATGATCCATTCGGTGACAAACTAAGACATGTGATTGATAAAACTATTGATGGTGTTATTAAATAATACTGATGAGTTAATGAGGCTTCTATGACAATTAGCGCAGAAAAATTACGTGACGGTTGCCAATGGTTATCAAGAGAGCTAACGCGACTTGAGCAACTAAATCGACCTTTAACAATCGATGAGTTCTACTCATGGTCAGAGCAGGAAAATTTTATTGGTACCATTTTTGAAAAATATCGACATCACATTATCGGCCTAGAGATGCTCGACCCAAAAAGTGATTATTGCAAAAAAGACATACTTGGCTTTATTGAGAATGCACTTGCCAGACATACAAATGTCATAACAAGTGGGACTTATGGCGTTGTTGACAATGCTTATTTACTGGCTATCAATGTGCTTTTCGCGATTTCACGCGAAGCAGACCAAATTTGAAATTTAGCCCACTTAGTGGGCTATCGAGACTTTGTCGCATTCCATATCAGACCTCCAGGCTGGAGCTGTTTGGCAATCCCTGCACGTACTGACTGGTCAATGGTCTGTTTATAAGCCCGAGAAATAGCATCATTATTACCGGAAGTCTGCTGCTGAGAGTTCTTGCTTTGAACTACTACAGACGTTTGAACTGAAACGCCACCAGCTGCATTGGATTGCAGCCCATACATTGGAGCAGTGCCAACATAGCCGCCGTTTGCATACCCCTGAGCTCCACGCATAAGCGCATAGAGATTGCCCACACCCAATGCACTGGTCGCTTCCTTCGTAAATACAAACTCACCGCCGTGTACCACACCTTTCGGTTGGTACTTACCCCCATCTCCCGTGTAGCCGCCTCCATCAAAACCGGGGACCAAACCACCACCTGAAAAACCAAAGAACGCGCCGATACCGGTTCCACCAAAGGCTGACTTCATTCCATTAACCAGAGCCAGTTGCGTCAGCATCTGGGCGATGCCCATCATGAAGGTAGTCAAGAAATCTGAGAAGTTAGATTTACCAGTAGTAAAAAAGTCGGTGAGCGTGCTGGCCATCCCGGTGAACGCATTGCTGGTAATCGTCTGCACCTGCGAGTAAACATTGGTCGCGCTGTCCTCAAACTCAGCCCAGCCCTTTTTCGCGCCGGTCAGCCAGTCGCCACGTAACCGGTCCTCTGCCTCATAGTAATCATTCGCCGCTTTAAGCTGCTTATGATATCCCTCGTCGTCAAGCGTGCCGCCGGAGTTGATCCAGCCAGAGGAAAGCTGGCTCTTTGCCAGCTCACGTTGTGCCTGACGGTCGCTCATCCCGGCACCGTTCACTAATGCAGCCTGCTTCTCTGCCATCTGTGTGATGTATTTCTGCGAGGTATCCATGCGCTTGTTCAGCTGTTCCTGTGCGGTAATCTGATCACCTAACAGGGCTTTCTGCCGTGCCAACTGAAGCACCTGGTCTTTACTCGCCAGCAGGGATTTCTCCTGCTTTGTCAGTGAACGTGAACGCGAGGCCTCCTCCAGCACCTGAAATTTCGCTTCAGTCGTCCACAGATCTTTGCGCTGCTGGCTGATAGTGTCGTTCAGCCCTTTATGCTGCTGCAGGGCGCGTAATTGTGCCTGAAGCGCCAGCAGTTCGGCCTGGGCAGCATCCGTGCTGCGATCGCCAGCCGATAATGTGCCCTGCTTTCCGGTTTTGGTCTTTTTGCCAAAAGCAGCGACTCCTTCCCGATCCTTCTGGGTGGTTGCGGTACTTATCTTTCTGGTCGTATCGAGGTATTTACCTGCACTGATATCAGCCGCATCCCAGTCTTTTTTCAGCTGAGAGATGCTGTCGCCATAAGCACCGGCCATTTTTTCGTTGTAGTCCTGCCATCCCTGCAAAGTATCTGTTTTCGCCCAGTCGGGAACGAGGTTAATAGCGGCAGCGATAGAGGAAGAAATGATCTGGTTCAGCTTCTGGAAAACGATCGCAACGCTGTAATAAATTGCGTTGAATTCCTTCAGTGTGTTTGATGCCAGTTCAGCTACCCACTGACCGATGCTCTGCATGGCCTCAGACGCCCAGCCCTTGATATCCAGCCACAGGCGACCAAACGGTGTCAGCGAGTCGTAAGCCTGCTCCCCACGTTTTGCCATCGTATCGCCAAACAGGTCCATAGCCTGCGTAACGGCCGCGGTCTGGTCCTTTTGCTTTATCAGATCGTCAACATGCTTAAGTTGTGAAACGGTCAGGAAATTATATTGTTCGTTGAGACTCTGCAGCGCTTTAACAGGGTCTTTTTCGATGTCCTTATAGGCTTTGGTGATGTCCTGCGCCGAGACTATACCGGTCTGAACCGCCAGCGCCGTAGAGACAGCTGCTTTTTCAAGTTGCTGCTGTGTCAGCGATCCCATGCCAACCAGCTCAGTCATCAGACTCTGAACGGTTCCTACAGTAGCGCCAGTAGAGGCAGCAATAGACTGGGAGGAAGCCATGATCTGGAGCGCTGACGTGCCGGCAATGTTGCCAGTCCTGATAATGGCCTTGTTGATTTCGTCATAGGCGGTGAAGTAGTCCGATCCCGCTTTGGCCGCAACCAGTACAGCACCGGCCAGGCCGCCAATTGCCACTCGGGCAGGGGTCACCATCGACAACATCGCATTCAGCGCATTGCCTACACCGCCAAACGAGTCACGTAGCTGACCGCCCTGCTGAATAGCAACCATATAAACCGGCATACCGGAAGCCAGTGAGGTCACAATGTCGGTAATTTGCATCGGGAGATAACGCATAGCATTGCGGTATTGCCCCGCGCTGATAGCCCCAGACTTCCACGCTTCCTCCTGCTCTTTCAGCTTTGCGATCATTGGTGCAGCACGATCGGATACGCCGAGTTGGGCAGCTTTTAGCTCTAACAGTTCTGCGCGCGTTTTTCCGATTGCTGTGACCTGCTCCTCCAGCGAATCGATAAAGGTTTTACCCGCCGCAGCTGCCCGCTGCGCTGCCTGAGCCTGTTCAATGCGAGCCCGTCCCTCTGCGGTTTCAGACTCCATGACCTGTGCCAGTTTTGCCCGCGTCGTCTCAAGCACGCTGTTGTAACGAGTAAAATCCTCGTCTCCCACCAGCCCTTTACCGCGAAATTTCGCCAGGCTCTCCTGGATAGTGTCCAGTTCATCCAGCGCCTTGTTTACCGGGCTGATCTTATTCAGCAGGTTCTGCAGTTCCTGACGCTGCTGCTTCAGGCTTTCGCTGTTTTTCTTCTGGTTATCGATACCGGTGCGGAACGTGCTGTTCAGGTCATCCGCTTTACCTGCCGCGGCGGACGCGGTCTCCTGAAAGCGATCCAGTGCCTGGTTACCGCGATCCAGCTCACTGGTATTTACGCGCAGGGAAATCGTGGCGATGTCGTTACTCATTCCGCCCTCTCTTTATGCATAACTTTTAGTGCGGCGCTCTCCATGATTCGGATGTCCGAAAGCGCGGTTGCCTCGTCCTCGACGTGATGCAGGCGCATTACCCAGGGCAGCACGTTGTAATCAAGCCCTGATGCACCTCCCATGCCCGTGCGCCACTGCGTACTGACAGCCTGAAACACCAGGAATGAAGGCCATACATCTGGCCAGACGTCGATGTATTGATCGTCGTAGTCATCCGGCGTAAGCCCATAGGGCGCCAGGTCTGCCGCTGTGGGTTCAGGCGTATAGAATGCAGAGGCAACCGCTATCAGTTTTTTTCGCGCTGCCCCATCAGTTCGCGATAGTAGGTTTCAGGGATAGCCTTCATTGCCGCCGGATAGTTTTCCAGCAGTACCGACAGATTCTCCGCGTTGAACGCATCGGGAAGTGCCCAACCAGAAATGATTTCCATCAGAAAATCAGTGGCGGTTTTGCCTTCGAGTTTTTCCAGGTCAGCCAGTTCTTTAAGCGGCTTGTGATTAAACGTGAACGTCAGCACGCCATCCTCATCCCCGGCACGGGGAATCGAGACATTGGCCTTAAAAGTAGGTTTGGGCTGAAGAGTGAATTTGGTCGCCATTGATACCTCTTACGAAAAAAATGCCTCCGCAAAGGGAGGCAAAGAATAATGAAAGTTTTGACGGGTCAGGCGGCAGCGTCGGTCAACTTATAGAACGTCATCGCCGGTGACTGCAGGTTCAGCACCACGCTCACTGTCTCTACCTCGTTAACCGCTGTGGTCGGCGTGTCATCAAAGGATACCGTGGCCGCCCAGTACCGATTTTCCTTCGCCTTTGGCACGTACATGTACGCTGCAACTGTCTCTTCATCTTCATCCAATTCGCGCAGTAGTGGATAAACCGGGAGAGTTGAGTCATGTGCAATCGAGTAGGTCTGAGAGACAGCAGATTTATAGGTATTCAGGTTGCGCTGGCGGTCATCGCTGAGGAACTGAATCTGCGTTGTGTTCTGATCGCCACCGGATTTAGAAAGCTCAGTGATTTGCGGCAACTCGGTCCATTCAAGCACCTTGCGGATCGAACCGGTACCGCCACCAGCTGCATATTTGTTTTTGTTGGTGGTATTGATGTTGCGAAGAGTTACAGCATTCTCCGCAATCGCATCGATTTTCGCGATAACGTTATCAATACCCGACCAGTTGCAGTTCACGTGAACGATATCGCCGACCGCTATATCGTCTGCGGCGCTAACTGTGATCACCGCGTGCTCAGCATTCGTCGCGCCGGTGAAAGTAATAGCCGGGCCGTAGCCCGATGCCAGATAGACATGAGCGCCGTTAGGCAATGCAAAGCCCATAATGGTTACTCCTTTAGAAACGGGAAAACCGGCTCAAGGCCGGTCACTTGTGGGACATCACGGAGGGAATCAGTTGATAATGTCTGCCCGATAATTCAGGCTGACAGGAACGGAGTAGGACACAGGTGTAGGGACGCCGCGGAATATGCCAGGCGCGCTGCTAATCCAGCAGGTAAAGTCTTTGCCTGCAATTTCCAGCCCCTCGGGGAACAATTCCGCTACTCTGCCCGCCAGGGCAACGACGGAGGTACGGCCGGAGCCGGCTGGCGCCACGACATTAATCTGGTACACGCCAGAATAAGTCCGGCAGCGCAAGCCGAGATCGATTGTTCGCGGCGTAACGGGCATATCGTGAACGGCCAGGTACATCTCGTTAGCAGGAGGTGTAAACGGCACGTTCTCCCATGCAACCGAAATGCCCTCAGCATCGGCCCAGATACCCAGTCTGGCGGCCAGTGCAGATGCAATATCAGGAATCACTTAGTCAACTCCCTGACAGCTTCCTCAAAGAAGCGTTGAAACTCAGCTGCAGTTATGCGGACCATGCCGCCCGGAGCCTGTGTGGAATGCCCCATTTCAAGCGCGTAGGCATAGGGCACGTTGTTGCAGAAATAAATGGCCTCCATCCCGACTTTGAAGAGCGACAGCGTGTAGTTCCCGGCCGCTTTTGTCAGATCACCTGTCTTATCAACCCGGCCTGTCTCGTCAGTTGTTGGCGCATCAAAGGACACCTGCCAGTTACCGCGAAAGCGTCCGCCCGTATACCCCGGCGGTGCTTTGATATCCATCCCATCCACCACCCGGGCTTTTTTCTTCAGTCGCCCGGTTTTGGTCAGGTTATCGGGATCGGCCCGCTGCGCCTCGTTGTGATCGTAAACAGCGCGATTATAGGAAACGGCTGTCTGGTTAACTTCCCACAACTCCGGGTTGCCCACTGGGGACATCATCACCAGCTGGTTAAGTATTTTTATGCCGACGGCGCGCACCACTGCTTCCTGATTCGTTTTCGCCTTGTTAACGAAAGCCGTGATTTCAGCCATGAAAGCCGCGTTCTCGCCCATGTTAAGCCCTCAGCTGCGCTTTGTAGCAGAGTACCAGCGAGGCAGGTTTTGCCGGGTTGGGTTTGATAACCCTTTGGGCTGTGCCATCAATATCGACTACGTCGCCGATTTTAATTTCCTGCTCTGCGGTAAAGACGATTCGAACATCACCGTTTACGATGACTGTTCCGTCTATCTCACCGGGTGCGTATTCCGTTTTAACGCCGATCGCAGTGAACTGAACATCATCCGTTTTACGCTCGACTCCACCGATAACCGTTACTGAACCCTTGCGGGTTACGTTGTACGTCGCGCCGTTCTGCCTGAGCATGCGGGTCGTTCTGGCCTGCATACGTTGATAATCAATCGCCATATCAGACCCTCTCTGCAAATGCATTAATGGCGTAACCACGACCACCAGCAAGGTCGCCCAGCAGCGCCATGACAGCAGGATAGGACGGCGTGAAGACTTCACCATCTGCGACCGCATAGGTCATGGTGACAGCACCTTCCACACGTTCAGTTTTCACAGCGGCTTCGCGCACGCTGGAGAGTAACTCGCCGTCGATTGCCTCTACCGCCAGCATGCACTGTGCGGTTATAACCTGCCGTGGAACTTCATCCGGCGGGAAATCATGTTCATCCAGAACGACATTCACGCGTGGCCATGCCAGAGCCTGTCTCGGGTCAGCTTTTGAGCCAACCCAGTCCAGACCTTCCAGGTAATCCATGGCCTTAATCAACAAAGGTGTGAGCTTGTCAGGCAGTTCAATGCCGCGTATTTCCGCAAATGAGGCAAGATCCTCTTCACTGGCGTAGCTGTTGGCATCAGGAGAGGTGATATCGGTATTGACCATCGAATCATCCTGTTTATGGGGCTTTCGCCCCATTCGTTATTCCCCGGAAGGAGCAGTGAAGGTGATCTCTTCAGTGGTTTTCGCCACTCCATCTACAGTACCGGTTACCGTGAAGGTTCCAGCTGCGTCTGATGTGAGTTTCACCGTTGCACCACCAGCTGTTTCAGTCTGAGAACTGGCCGTGCTAAGCGCGCCACCTGTGGACGTCCACGCGACGGTTTTACCGGATACACCGGAGCCATTCAGCGTGTACTTCAGAGAAACAGTTACCGCGTCTGTGCTGTCAGCGGTTGCGGAGGTTTTATCCGCTGACAGTGTTACTCCCCCACCGCGGATTCCAGTTTGATCAGCACGCCTGCCGTAGATTTGTTGCTGGTGAAGTGTTTCTTCCAGTTGCCCGCAGTGCCGATGGCGGTCAGGTCAGGGTTATCACCTTTGGCGGTATCCCAGCTGTAGCCCAGCAGATCAACGTTCACCACGCCTTCAGCACGATAGCCAACCGCAAGGTTTTCCTGATCGTTGATATCGTAGGAACGAAAACCCGGCGCCTGAGACTCGGTGACGGTAACCGCACCAGCTACCAGCCCAAGGATCGCATCAGCGTCCATGGTGTCGGTCACCAGCACAGGTTTACCCAGCGTGCCTGGCTGGCCACCGTAGACCACCACTCCCGCTTCTTCGTAGATTTTGTTGGCGATCGCCTCATCCACGATGTCGAAGTAGGTAGCGGAGTGCATAACGAAGAGCACAACACGGTTGAACTTGTCGCCGTACTTACGCAGACCGCGCGTCAGGGTCTTCTTACCGTCAGTTTCAATGTCGGCTGTTACGACCATGTCGGCGTTGGCGCCAATAGCAGCCGTCAGCGCCTTCAGACCGTATTTCACGTAGCCTTCCAGCGTCGCGTCAGCCACATCAGTGCCGATCACTTCGGAGAACTCGTCAACCGAGCGGCCGCGGCGTTTGAACGCTTCTTCAGTCGTTTCGTATGGACCGTATTTCCACGGCGCTTTGACGGAAACTGCTTCGCCGGCGCCAATCTTCTTACCCGTCACTTTTTCGGTGGAGTTAACGTCACGCGATTCGATAGAGCCGCCAACCTTGTAGAAGGCACGCTTGCGGAAGTCGCCTTCAATCAGCTCGTTATCCAGCAGGATCGCGCC
Organism: Enterobacter sp. T1-1; assembly: GCF_000710795.1. Lineage (NCBI taxonomy): Bacteria > Pseudomonadati > Pseudomonadota > Gammaproteobacteria > Enterobacterales > Enterobacteriaceae > Enterobacter > Enterobacter sp. T1-1. Next base: position 16,729 of record NZ_JALW01000006.1, read on the forward strand.
GTTGGAGGACGCGTTGAAAATAGCCAGGTTGTCCTGGCGGCGCTCGAGGAAAGCGGTCTGCGCCAGGTCGTCATAAATAATCAGGTCACTATTAACAGTGGTAGGCATGGGTTAATCCCTTATTTCGGAAGTTTGAGGAAGGCCTGCTGGCCATGCTTGCGGATGTAGTCCGCTTTGTCGCTGGCGCTCATTTCGGAACGTTTCAGGCTGCCACCGCCGTTTGGTTTGTGTCCGCCCGCGCCAGTACCTTCTGCGCGAGGGAACAGATGCGGAGCCGTCTCCTTGAGAGATTCCGCCCACTCAAGCGGGCTTAGTGGGGTTTTGCCGTCTTTGCCGAAAAGAACATCGCCATTTGTATCAACCGCTACGGCCTCGCCTTCGTCGTTGAGCTGGAATGTGCCTTTGGCACGCAGAATGAGATCGTCGGATGCTTCCGGCAGCGCGCCAGCTTTTGAGGCTGCTGCACGGATTGCATCGCCCAGAACTCGATCCCGGAATTTGTTGGAGAACGCTTCAGCTTTGTCGGCGCGTTCATTTGCGGCTTTAATCTGCTTATCAACGTCAGCACGCAGACGCTCGGTGCGCTTATCGAGCACCTCATCAATTTTCCCGGCGGCAATCAGCTTTGCCTCTTCGTCGTCGGAAAAACGCTGGAGGATCCCGCGCACTGCATCAGGGTCGATACCATCGAAGCGAGACAGGTTTTCTTTTTGCTGCTTAATGGTTCCCAGCAGCTCAGAGTTTTTCGATTTCAGGCCAGTGACTTCGCTGGTCACGCGCTCATCTATCAGCTTCTGGATTTCTGGCGTGATTTCGATACCACCGCCACCGCTGCCCTCGCCGCCGCTTTCTGGTGCATAGAATTTCAGAAGCATGTTTCGAATTAACATAATTTCCCCTCGGGATTTTGCCGGGCCTCGCCCATAAAAAAGCCCCGGCGGATGCCAGGGCGTGGAGTAAGATGTGATTGTTAGTTGTCTGTGCCTGAGAGCTGCTTCAGACGTTCCAGGCTGATCCATTCGCCTTTGTCAGTGAACATATCAGCCAGGTCGATTTCACCCGCGCGGAACAAACGGCCACGCTCGGCACCCAGAACCTGATCCTGGCGTTGTGCCGGCTGGCGCGCGAGCCATTCCAGATATGATGTTTTCCCCGGTACCTGTCCATCCATGCTGGCACGAGTCCCCTCGTCCATCTCGTCGATATCGATGCCGAGTTCGCGCCACGTCTTGAGGATCAGGGTTTCAGTAGAACGACAGCAAAAATGGATTTTCCCGGGTCCCTGCAGGTAAGGCACCTTATGCCCGACCGGTTTGTTATCCAGGGTGTAGCGCAGCAGATCACGAATAATGCAGTCGTGGCTGGTTTTATTGTCCAGCGTAGACAGCCACTGTTTGCCTTTCACGATATCGCTGTTGGCACTGGTGAAGCTGTTGCGTGCTGTGGCAGCCAGATGATTCACGGCTGTTTTAGCGATGCTGGCGGCGTTTGCCCTGCTCATCTGCAGCGCGCCGTCGCGATAATCTTTACTGGCGTGGCCGCGAACACTGCGCGCGATTGTTTCTACCGTGTCGCCGGCAAGATACCCCCTGCGGACGGCGTTCACGATACGTGCCAGCCTGTCCGATTCCAGATTATCTGCCCACTCACTCAGCAGCCGCCCCTGAAAGGGCTGCGCCATCGCCGCGGCATACACCATATCGGCGGTGATGCCCTGCAGCGGATAGTGAGACAGGACCTGTGATGGCAGAAGGGAATCGAACAGGCTCAGCTGAAAACTGGCTTCGTTCTTTGCCAGCGCCACCAGCTCACTCTCGAGCCCTGCCTGCATGGTAGCTACAGCCTGATGATTAAGCTCGCGTACGCTGCCCAGTAAACTCTGCAGACGGCTAACGGTGAAGCTCTCAGGAGGCAATCTGTCCAGCGCATCCAGTAGACGTGCCGACAGGTCAGCATCCGTCTCGTTAAGCAACTTCACCATCCGGTTTGCCACGCCGGTGGCGTAGCGGCTTAACCAGATGGAATGTGCAATTGATTCATCGCGCAAGCTTTCGTTTACTGTTGCCATATCAGCCACCGGTCAATGTGGGGGCTTGGTTGCGAATTGCATCAATCACTTCGTCCGGGCTGTCTGCCGGGTCGATAAGGTCAAGCTTCTGCAGTGCGCGAATCATATCGCTGTCGCGCAGCGCACCGGACTGCCAAGCGTTGACGATTGCCGTCACCATGCCCGACTCAGCAACCTTCGCGATGAATTCCTGATTGATGGTGTAGCTCGTCGATTCCCCCTTAATGCCGAGGTATTTCGCACACCATCCCAGCGCCAGCGTATAGGCCTCAGAAACGTTTGAAACGCAGATACCGAGCACGGATGTTGATGATGTCTGCTCACCACTCGCCTGGGTTGCCGTCTTCGCCGTGGCGTTCTGCTCAATCAGTCGGGCACCCAGCTGCACCATGTAATCGCGCTTGCTGTCCATGGCCTCTTTAGCCAGCATGTTCGGCTGCGCCTGGGCATAGCCAAACGAGCCCTCCCTGGGAAGTAAAAGCGGTGATCGGGAACCAATTTTCACGCCCTTCTTCTCGAGGTGGTCGCGCCAGTTGATATCGAGCCCGGTCATATACGGCTGTACCTGGCCACAGAACCACACGCTGTCCTCATAGTCAGCGCTGTTTCGATAATGGCCGTGGTTTATCTCCACCAGCGCAGCCAGCGGTGAATCATCAATGGTAGGATCGTTGTTTTGGGCACCGACAAAGGTGAACGGGATTTCGTCCCAGTAGTCCTTTCCTTTCGGCTTAGGATGGTACTCACTGTCAACAGTGTAGGTTCCGCTTGCAGTGCCACCAGCCCGGCGCCATACCCGGCAGATGAACCGCCCTTCTTCCAACGCCAGCTCGCGGTACTGGATTTCATCCTTGTAAGCGTAACCATCCGGCTCTTCAACGCATTCGCGCAGAACCACAAGCACCAACTGATCGCGTCCGTTAATTCGCTTTGTTCGCCAGTTGATAATGTTCTCTGCCGGATAGCGGAGGATGATCGCCTCATCGGATGCTTCTGCGTAATCGACATAAAGCCCCTCTCGAGCAACTTCAAGCACGTTCTCAGACACCAGCTGTGACTGCTGATAGATGCTGGTACCGGCCCCGTCAGCATTGTCCAAAAGGTATTTCAGCTTTTCAGGACCGTTAAACGTGGGGTCCTTGCGATATGCCATCCCAAGCATGCCGATCTTCGTATTGCCGGCAATGGCATAGAACACAGCGCGGCTCAGATAGTCCTCATTACGCTTTTTATTGCGTAATGATTTATCGGTTGGGTCGAGATACGGCAGATACTTATTACCTGCCGCTTTTACGGCCTCGGCCCCTTTGCAAAAGTCCCTGTATTTCCGCCAGGCAGCAGAAGCCGCCCGGTGTTCTGGTCGAACCCAGGTGATGTCGTCGTTTGCCATATCAGAAAGTGGTGTCCATGGTGATTGAGTATGCCGGCTTCACAATGGGGTAATCCTTCACGATGAAGTACCCACCAGCATCATTGGGGTGATCGTTATCCGCTGATTTATCCGGTTCGCCATTTGCCGCCCAGATTTGCTGTTCGAGACTCTCGGTATAAACCGGGCAGTTCTGGACGTTGACCAGATAGCGGCGTTCGCCGTTGGCGTTACAGAACATGGCGTTCATCGAGTTGATACGATCCTTAACCGGCGGGTTGGCATCATCAACAATGACGCTGAATCCGGCTTCGTTGAGCTGGGCGATATCGGTCTTACTGGCGTTCTGGGATTTACGGGAATCGCCTGAGGCATCCGGGTAAATATAAATCTCCCGGTTTTTCACATAGCGGCCATCCTCGTAGCGCCAGAATTCCTCCTGAATGCGCTTAATCATTGCCGGCGTGTCGTAGACCTTCACGAGTTCACGAACCGCACGCGGCAGGCCGTTACGCTTTACGTGAACAATCGCGGCCATTTTCCCCACGTTGAAGTCCATACCGATGAAGAGCGGATCCCCATCCTGAATCTCGTCAGAACAGTTATTCAGCTTACGGTTGAACGTGTGGTAAATGGTCCCGCTATTGAGGTTCGTGAACTTCCCTCGCAGATACGCCTGAATCAGTTCGTCAGGGTAAGAACTCAGTAGCGACGGGATGTAATCAGGCGGAAGGTTCTTCGCATTGTCGAACGTGCTGGCCTGAATCAGTCCATACAGAGCCGCCAGTTGCGGTTTATCCCGCACAGCCTTAACGAACTGCTGGTAGACAAACTTGAAGCCTTCCGGCGTTGTCGTGACGTCAATTCCATTTCTCAGGCCGGGAATGTTGTAACGCATACGGGCGATGATTTTTCGCCAGGCCTGCTGTGCTTTGGCTGCCGCCATGACATCCAGTTCATCCACCATCGCGTTACCGATTTTAAAGCCGACTATCGAGCCGGGCTTCTCCATCGAACGGCAAATTGTCGTCCCGCGGTACCGTCGCCCCTCGTAGAAGTGAACCTCTTTGTTCCCCTCGTTGATTTTGACGCTCAAGCCCCAGTCAAAGGCCACCTCTTCAATCGTTGGGTAGAAGATGTCACGAATTTGCGGGTACGTCGGCGCGAAATAGCCCTGGTTAATCTTCGGGTGCTCCCACATCCCTTTGCAGATGCCGCCACAACCCACCCACGTTTTACCCGAACCGAACCCGGCAACATAGGCTTTGAATTTGTGCTGCATCGCGAGGAAGCGCGCCTGAGGAATGTTAAGTGTCGGGCTGATCCCCATCGTCTGCCCTCGCATCCACTACGTTGATATTGATCTGCACTGGGGTCGGTTCATCGTCCTCACCATCACCGGCCAACTCTTTGCGGAGTTTCTCGACCTCAAGCTGCCGGCGTTCGATTTCAATCTGCTGCAGGCGCTGGGCGAACTCGCTATCGGCCAGGCCAAGTCGCTTCATTACCGCTTCGAACATTCTTTCACGGCTGATGGCTGTAATTTCGACGCCGTTTTTGCCAACCTTCACGCCGGAGTAAGCGAGACGGGAAGCTGCCGGAAGTTTGCGCGTATCAGGGAAGTAAGGCTGGCCAATACCATCGCCGTTGCAGCGCGGGCATTCTGGATTGGGCTCTTTATTGTGGTCGTAGCCGTAACCACCGGAATCTTCGGGTTCACGTCTGTCACGCTCAACTGCCTCGAGCCTTTTCTCTTCGAACTCCACGGCATCACGCCACTGATACTGGTGACCGAAACCCCAGCAGTAACGACACGCACCGCGGCGATACTGTGAAAGCTGGTTTGCATCGAAAGTCGCGAGCTGCCACATCTGCGCGAGGACTTCATCGGCACTGCCAAGCGTGCGCACAATGGAGGCTTTCTGCTGCTGCGCAATGGCCTGCGCAACGTTAGGATTCGTTATGAGCTGACGACCATAGTTTGGGTCACTATAACCAGCACGTGCAGCGGCAGCGGTGGCATTGTTGTCTTTAAGGTACTCCGCGACAAATATGCGCTGCTGAGCGGTGAGTCCATCATCATCCACCAGCTCATTTGCGCTTTTGTCCTTTTGCGCAGTACGCATTTTTTTCTGCGCAGGTTTTTGCGCAGTTTGCGCAGAAGGTTTTTTGATATATCGACGGGCGGTAGCGTAATTCAGGCCCTGCGCTTCACACCATTCCTTCGGTGATACCCCGGTTGCGGCATGTTCGGACAGGAACCGTTGCTGAAGCTCGCCCCAGTCCGGCTTTACCATTAATTTCCTTACTGATCAGCTATTGATTGTTTGAGATTTGCCCCAACTCCTTGAATGGGTGCTTACGCCCGATAAAAGAGAAACGATCATGACTACACAGAGTAAGGTTGAAAAAGCCATCCATGCTGCGATAACGGCAGGGGGAGAAATCCTTGATAAAGTAGCCTCACCAGCGAGTCGAGCTGGTAATACTGTTGAGCGAGCAGCAAAGATGGCAAAAGCTGGCGTAGACAAGACTGCCATCGCAGCTCAATTAAGTTCTGGAAGCTCAACAGGTCATAAGTACACACCAGATCAAGTTGAAACAATGGTGGTACTTTATGAAGACTGTTCGACAAAAGTTCCTTTGACGAAATCTGCTACTCAAGCACTCATTAAGGATGCGGTAGAAAATGCTGCTCCTGATGAAGATGGCGTAACTGCTTAATTAATTGCAGTTAAAACTATTCAAAGCCCCTTTTGGGGCTTTTTTTTCTGCACCATCTGTAGCAAAAGCTGTGGATCTAGACAACTGACCTATACTTCTTCTCATGTATGCATTATCGAGCAACTTAAGAGAGTTGCTTTGTAATGCCCTACTTCAGACACTGCGTATGGATATAGTCCTGAAGATAACCAACCTGCTTCGTCACTGTGACGATTCGCTCTCTGAGGGTGAAATAATCCCGTTCAGCGGAGTCAGTAAGTCGGGGGCCGGAAGCATCGCCCACGCCGCTGGTGCCGGTCGCTCCATTCGCGGGACATCTGGCGTTGACGTGCAGCCCACACTTACCAGTGCTAACGCAACGCTGCAGATCTTCAAGCTGAGATTTCGCATCAGCTAATTCCTTCGTGTATTTGGCATCCAGCGCAGCGACACCTCGCTGGCGAGTCTGCATGTCTTTGATGGTGGCGTTCGCCAGGGTCAGTTGTTCGATAGCTTTAACGCGCTGGTCTTTGTAGGTGATGGCGTTGTCCCGATAGTGGTTAATCGCCCAAACCATTGAAAGCAGCAGACAGATAACGACAGCGCAGATGATTGCGGTTAATCGGCTCATTTCTGGTCCCACATGCAGACTTCGCGCTCAATCTCCCGGCGTGTTACTCACCCTTTCCACTGTTTGCCTCCAGCATGAGTCCAGCGCCGCAGCTGATCGCATACGCCTTTCAGGTTCCCATGTCCACCAGCTCATCTGCGCTTTTATCTTTCTGCGCAGTGCGTGCTATCTTTCGCGGGTAAATTTTTGTATTTTGCGTAGCAGTTTTCTTGATATAGCGACGAGCACTTACATAATTAAGGTTATGTGTCTCGCACCATTCCTTAGGGGATATGCCAGTAGCGGCGTGATCAGACAGGAACCGCTTCTGCAGCTCGCCCCAGTCCGGCTTAGCCATTGTTACCTCTAAACTGAATGAACTTTAGTCGTCACTCACAGCTTCAGTATTTGAAGCAATGAAGTATTTTTTCTCAAAGAAATCTTGAAATGAGGATTTAAGTTTATGAAATATGTATAACTACGATGACGTAAAGAAAATCAAGGCCAATCTCGAGTGGATAGTGCATCAAGCCTCTGCCCGGTCTCATTTGCGCACTGAGCATGATCAATTAGTGATTTCCGATCTAATGGAACTGATTCAGACATATGAAACTCTTCTTGACCTTGTAAGCAAATTTGGTGCTTCCGTCTTAAACTCGGAAATCATAGCGGGTCTATCAATCACAGAGGAATTCATTGCTAAAGTTAAGCGGAATGAGGGTGCGATGTGAGCGACCAACACACTGTGAGACGATTGATTCGTGTATTGAAGCTTCAAACTGGTGGATTACAGTTTGAAGCATGGGTTATTTAATTGCCGTACAGTCGATTGAAAAGCGCATTTTTCATCGCATCAGAATCAATCGGATCCACGTTTAACCAGGTCAATGTCTCTTGGTTCTTTTCTGCATTGAAATCAGAAAACACACCATGGATATCACCGTTATCAGGTGAGTAGAGAACAGCAATATTCTGTTCTGGGCAACTGTGTGGTTTACACCCTGACAGAGCAATATACTTTTTGCCCGCAACTGTTACTTCGGTTGATGGTGTGCTTGTGCCACCACTTTTTACCCATGCAGGTAGTTTATTTTGACTTATCAGTTGGGAGTAGCTCTTAGACGTGCTTTTTGCACTGGCGAAGTCAGAAAGATACTGCCCTTCCTCAGCAACAGCGCTGAACGAAACCAAAGCCATAGCAGCGATAATCACTTTACCTTTCATGTTAATCCTCATTCCATAAAGACACCTCAACTCTATACCTTTACAGTAGCTATGTCAGCCCTATGGATAATCAGAGCATTTGATGTTACTGCCCGGCCCAAATGATTAGGTAAGGATTATCTTAATCACTAGCGCTTATGCTTGTTGATTACTGCCTGACTGCCAAACTGTTCAGGACTCTGATGCGGAGAATGCCAACTCCAGGGAATCATCGATAAAAAGAGCATGTGAAACTGAGACTCCTTTAGCTCTCCTTGCGAGGGCTTTTTTTTTGGATAGTGGCGCTTCGCTTGCTAAATATTGTGTGTTTTCTAAAGTTAAAAGGTGGCTTTGCTATGTCAGGTAAAGCCGTCGTTCAGAAATACCCGTGTGCTCAAGGACGAGCCATCCCTAATTCTTTCTTTCCAACTCGATCTGCCTTATGCCAGCGAAATTATTGTTTCCCTTTTCAATTACAGCCAATAGCGGCTTAATCCACAATACTGCCTGGCAGTACGTCATGGAGCTGGTGGCAACGGCACGATCATCGGCTGTGTCAGGTCCATTGGAATCGGTGTGCATGGCGCTGGCACGTAAACGGTGCGCGTATTTGAGCAGCCCACCAGCAATGTCAGCAGGAACAGGCAGATCACAGGTTTTTTCACGGTGGAGAATCTCCCGGTATTCGATTACGGTTTCTTCGGTGCTGGTGTCAATCAGGGAGTTGAGCCTATTGGCATGTTCTGCAACCTGATTGAATCGATTGAAGTTGAATGCCTGGGTAGCGATAACCTGCCCCTGCAGAGAATTGTCACTTCGCAGAACGTCGTTTTCGCTTTGAAGATTACTGGCCTCCAAGCAGCTCTTAACGAGGGCGACCGAAAGGCCAGCAATAATGACAACGCCGATAATACCCGGATTAATTTTCACTGGTCTATCCCCCAGCACGCCAGCGCGCTTTCCTGGTCTCTCCGTTCCACCTGACCGTAGCAGCCGTTCTTCTGACCTTTAGTCATGCGGCAATCGCGACCACCGTCTTTAATCCACCAGCGGATTGCCTCGCATGCCCCGCGGCGGTCACCGGCATTAATGCGCTTATAGAACGTGGACGGGAAGCACTTACTCGGCCCGATGTTGTACGGGCAGAAGGATGCGATCCCAGCTTTCTGCGGTTCGGTAAGCGGTACCGCAATATTGCGGTCAACCCACGCCAGAGCCTTATTGCGTTCGATGGCGTTCACTTGATTGCATTTGGCCTGAGTCAATTTCATGCCCTGCACAACCGGTTTACCATCAACCATCGTTGCGCCGCGGCAAATAGTCCAGATACCGCCACCATCTTTATAGGACGTGAGGCTGTTACCCTCTTTCTCATTCAGAAACTGGTCGAGGATTACGGATGCAGGAGCACCAGCTAGTATCAGCCCCAGAACTGCGGTACTCAACTTTGCTCTGGATCCCATCACTCACCTTCCTTTTGTAAGGCCTCAACGACCACGCTTGCAGCAGCAGGACGCTCGTGAAGGGGTTTATCACCAACACCTTTCAGATAGTCATTGACCATTTTTGTTCGCTTCTCATCCTCTCTACGCCTGCGGTTTGCATCTACCCGCCCGTTAATGTAGGAGGCAAGCGAGATAAGCAGACCAGCAGCGCCAAAGAACATGAACACCAGATCCTGAGTGGTAAATCCAATGGCTGACGCCAGAGCTGCTACCCACGCGAAGAACTGCGTGAAGATGTTCCCTGAATCATTCATTTTCATGGTCTCTCACCTCGCTAAGTGCGGGTGCTGTTGCTAGAAATAAAAAAGGCTGCCAAACGGCAACCTTATGATGATCTAAACCTGCTTGAGCGCCCTTCTCATGAGGAGTGCAATAAATTAAATAATCCTTAAGAGAGCTATTTAACCCATTAAAATAATTAACTATTCAAATAGTTATCTATTGTTATCATTTGGGTTAAGTTAAAGAAAATCTTCTTAGGGATATAAGACATACAAGCGGGCATGCACTGGCTTTATTAATGCGGAGAGGATTGATGTCGTTCTCCGCACTTTTTAGTGCTTACATCTGGCTACCAATGCCACTAGTCAAGACATTAGTGCCAGAAACGCATTGAGACATTCATCCACCTCTAATTATGCCCACCCCATTCAGAAGATTTGAGTGAATAAAAAAAGCCCGCTTTTGAAGGCGGGCTAATGAGTTGACTATTGGTAAGGTAGGTGCGAGTAGTACCTATGCTCAGTAGTGAAACTGTATCGGCTTATTCACGTTTGGTTCTGGAGAACCATCAGGCAGTTATCTTCGACCCACTTTTCAAGCGTAGCAGCAGTTTAAAATTTCATAAAAAAAGGCCTGCTTTTTTACGGCAGGCTCTCAAGGAAATTGAAACTGTATTGTTATTGTCATGGTGCCGGGTGCCTCCCGGTGACCCTACCCCAGTGAGCAAGGCCGCGTGCATACCTGCAGAGCGCAGTTGACTGGAACGCCCTTTCGCTTAGAAAGGATTCACCACACGCATAAATTACGCATGAAATATTCACTCGGTCAATACTGTTCATCATTGGCAAAAAAAAGCCTGCTCGGAAAAGCAGGCATAGATCGCTAAGTTGGAAATAATTGAGGGTGTGGTGCCGGGTGCCTCCCGGTGGAAATGATCACAGCACTCATTCCCGCGCGCTGGTTGGACACTCTGGAGAAATGTCCTGCTGAATCGCCCCTCCGCTTAGGGGGATCCACCACAAAAACGCTTTCAGAAACATCCATTCTGCAGGATGCATAAGAAGCTTATGTGCAGTATGAAGAATCTGCCACGTAATCAGATGAATATATTCATTTAAATGGTACAGGCAGAGGGCCTTCAATCACCTCGGCCTCTCCGTTATCGCAGATGTCGTCACCCTGTGTCAGGTGCCAAATACCATTAAAAGTAAGTCCCGTCTCAAGGTCTTCTGTAACACCATTGCTAAAGTAAGCAACCTGTACTCTGCCGTTGTGTTGAATCCAGTAATAGCCTTCTGTCATCATTCCCCCTCCTCTTTGATATAGAGATTATAAGAGGCAATGAATACTGATGATTTTAGTAATACTTAAATCGCTATTAAGCAAAAAGCCCCACGGGGTTAACCGCAGGGCTTTAAACGAAGGCAATAACCCATCGTTAGAGCAAAATTACCACAGATTCGGGAAAAGTAAATAGCTCACGATAAAATAATGCCCTACTTTGTTATCTGCTTGAGCTGCGCATCAGCCCAAGCCTCTTCGATATCAAACTTGGTGATGAGCTGGTCGTAGAATGGCTTAACAGACTTCTTCCAGGTATCGAGGCTGATTTCATCCGTTATCTGGCATACCGCGGCGTAAGCCTCAGTTGATGGGATTCGTTCATACCCCCGCCCGCTGCAACGCTTGCAATCGGCCATAACCGGAACACCCTGCTGTTCTGTAAGGGCCTGATTGACGGCTTTCCCGCGTCCATGGCAATCTTTACAGGCACAACTAACGACCCTCTTACCCTTACACTGAGGGCAGAGAACGCGCGCTACCTCCCTAACCTGCCTCCGTACCTCATGCTCAGAAGGTCGAAAATCTTCGACGCCCATATTCAGAGACATCTTCACGAATCTTTTCTCTTTTGCCAGAGTGTGAGACTTCGTGCTGAAAACCTCAGCGTCTACAAACCCTTCCCCATTGCAGCCATCACACTGCTTCACGCTGGCGGCGCTGCGGGAATAATCCTCGAAAGCGAAGCTGGCCAACCGATGCATCACCAGTGGTTTAATCTCTGCATCAAGCTTCCGTAATGCCGCAACCCGATCGCACTTAGTCAGCGCGTACTGGGCCAGCAACTCAATCGCCCTCTCCCGGTCATTGTTGCTGATACCCATCTTCCCGAGAAAAGCGCTGTAACCCATGGCGGCCCGTTCCTGCGTCATGCCCATCGCAGCCATAATATCCGAACCGGTTAATGCATCTGATGCCGTAGCACGAGGAGAGTCGCTAATCATCGTCGATTTGGCGAAGTGATATTTGAGTGTATTCTCGAGATTCATGCGGTCTCCAGTTCGGTAATGGTGAGTTCTAATTTCCCGCCCTTAACGACAGGCATTTACATAACGCGATAATCCACAACCTGGCAATCATCCAGCCAGAATCCCGCCTTGGTTAAAGCGTCGAATGCAGCCTTTTGCAGGTTATCCAGATCGCGGCGCCGGCGATCGGGCATGTAACATTCAATGCGGATTTTAAGTGGTGCGGCCGTGCGGATATTAAGCCGGGCGCTTCGAATGACACTGGCGACCGCATAGCGATACGCGACGCCATCAGCACTGATATGCGTGCGTCCACGGTTGTGCCGGTAATACCGGTTGTTACTCGGCGGCCAGGGCAAAGTGATTTGATATGTCTTCACGTTCACCCCCACAACCGGTTTCGCCAGCGACTGTCCGGGCGCGCTGGTGTATTTGAGGTCGGAAGGAATGCACTGACAGTCCAGGTCACGTAATCCTGATTAAGGCTGCGCTCAACTCGCACGCCGCGCGCTTTGTAACGCTTAACCAGTTCTTCGGCCTGTTCGGTGCTGCAATCGGTGTGGTGGAACCAGGAAAACTTCATTCCATCACCCCGCGAAGCCAAGCAGCTGCGCGGCGACGTTTTCGGCTTCATCGCGACTGCGGAATGAACGGGACAGGACCCAGCGCCAGAGGACATCGAGCGCAGCTTTATAGAGTTGCTGGAACTCGAGCTCGTCCATGTTGGCAAACGAGATGCTACGAGGATGCTTTTTGAGTGTGCCGTCAGGCAGCTGAATGGCATCAAAGTGCCCTGCTTCGACGATCACCCAGGAGCGGTAAGCGTCAAAGGATTTGCACAGGCTAATGCCATTTGTGACCCGGCGGTATGCAACCTGCTCAAGATAATGCTCAGCAGCATCGATCAGCGCGCCCTCATTGCCGGCATACGAAGCCAGGAACTTGGCGTAGCCAGTAATCAGCTTCCTCTCGTTACTCGAGATAGCCCCGCCGGTTGGTTCCCAGTATTCAAAACCGAGATTGAGAAGCGCGAAAAAGCGCCGGTGAAATGCCGGGTTTCGTACCCGCCTGAACTCGGCAACAAGAATATCGCCGAGCCGGGTTTTTGATTGCAGGATATCCCTGGTCTCGGGCGTAGCCGGGATCAGTATTCCTGAATGGTGTTTGATAAGTTGTAATTCTAGCGCCATGGTTCTCTCCGTGGCGCATCAGGTATAGGTTGTTCAGGCCTATGAAAGAATAATATCAGACGGTGGTGTAACTCGGTACCCCAGTCGTTTTGCAAATTGCATAAACCCGTTGAGAGTGAATATTTCTTCCTCTTCGAGCAACGGTCGTAATGAAACTATTCCATTTACTCGATAAACCAGATATCTGCCCTCAGCCGGGAAGCTATAGATAACTGCTTTATCGGCCCTTCTGACCACGTCGTACCATTGATCATCTGCATTAAAGGCATCTGCACTACACACTATTTCCCCCAGAGCGACTTATTGACGCGGTAAACAGTAATCGGGAACAGCCAGGGGAACGCAAACAGCGATACTCTTTGAAACTGCTCCAGTGAAATTCACGCGATTAATAAAACCACTCGTCGGCGCTTTCCCAGGTCTCCTGCACGATTTGCTCAACCTCTTTCTTGTCGCCCCCGAAAACACTCAGACCATCATTGCTGGCACGCTTGATCGTTAGCTGACAATTATCAAACTGCTTGCTGAGCCTTTTGAGCAGTTCTGACTCTAGTGCAGGTATAGCTCCATCAGGAAGTTTCTTCATGCGATCAATGGCTAACTCGATTTTCATTTTTCCCTCCGCAATGAACACCTGTATGCATATACAGTATATTTATAAACGTATCTTACGGATTTTGCAACGATTAAAGAGTGTTAGAAGGATGGAGCGCTTCCAAGCTTGCAGGTATCGGTTTTAAGAACGATTTGGGACAGATCTCAGATTTGGTGGTCTACACAATAGTTATGTTGAATAGATTTCAGAGGAGTTTAGTGCAGTTTCACTACTAAATTGTGGTTTCGATATGAGATTTATAAAATGAAAATTCGTAAAGGCTATTATTGAGCTTGCTGTTACTAAGCAACAAATTTGTCAGCAAGCTCTAAAACGACATGAAACATTACCAGTGCGTAATGTAATCCAACCGGTTATCGAAATTTACTGAGATGCAGGCACTTTATCATCCTGACGGAAAGCCTCGATCCCGACTTTCTGACCATAAGAAAGTTCAAGTGTGTTACCATCAGGATCAGCGAAGAAGACATAATAACCTACCGGTTCGCCTGCCTGAACCGGTTCTTTTCGCAAGATGCCTTCCATTCTGGCCATCGCTACCTTATTGTCGATTTCTTCAATGCTTGAACAAGCTACTCCCAAGTGACCGAAATTACCTAGAGGGGTGTCAGTCACAGCATCAACCTGGACAAGGACAAGTGCAAAAGGGCGAGTTCGGTCACTTAACCACGCGACTTTACGTACCTCCGGAAGATCAGGCTCTCGCCTGTGTACGACTTCCATGCCAGCATAACGGCTATAGAAATCAATACTTTTTTCCAAATTTCTAACAACAAACGCAACGTGCGTAAAACCTACATCAATATCTTTCATTAGGCTAATCCTTTGACTATCTCCAGAGTCGCCATCTTAAAAACTCAAGTTAACTTGAGGTCAAGAGCCTTTCAATCTATGCTTTTGCTGGATTTCTTGCACGTATTGTTCAATGCCGTTCAGGGTTGCGGCGTATGCTAACTCCAGCTAAATGAATATTTAGCCTGCTACGCAAAGAAGAAAGAACTCAGTTGAGATGCGGTAAACGGAGCAGGCTTAAATAGTTGGTCTCATTTTCGCTCACACATCCCCATACCCTCCTACCAGCTTTCATCCAATCATATTTGGCTTTTAAAGCTCAGCTGGTATCGAGCAGTCAGCGATACTTGCGCAGCAAACGTGCCGCGCATATACAGTGCTGGCTTACCTTTTATCAAACGTGCTCACGCCTGCATACCCTTCCCCCTTGCGATGTTAATTCTGTCAATGCATTCCCTTAATGCTTTGACTTGCTCAGGGGTAAGTTCAGATTCATCGATTGTGGCCAGAAGAGCGTTGAGGGAGCGCTCAATATCGTTTTTAGTCAACCGTAAACAGATAACCTTAACCCAACGTGGCGAGAACTTGCTGAGGCCGATTGCTCTTGTGATACGTAGTTTCATCAGATGCCTCTTAACCGCCAGTGGTGGCGATTTCAAACTCACTTATAACACACGTGGAGAAGACTTATGTGATTATTTCGCCATAGAAATTTCTAAGGGTCGTTTCACTTGAGGACAACCAGGCTTTCAGTAAACGCCTAAATTGGTTTTCCAGCATGTCACACAAGCGCCTCGTCATAACCCGAAGCGGCTTATCAAGTGAAGGTAGTTTTTACGGTCATGCACAGGCTGGGATGTCATTTGTGTGCCAGAAGCAGACTTTAATATAGCTCCAGAGTCCCTTATGGGAGCTATTTACATCTGTCAAGCTTTAGCAAGCGGCTTCATTCGAAAACTAATACCCATACGATTAATGGCATTCATGGTGGCAATAACAATGGTAAGTTCAACCAAATCTTTTTCACCGAATACAGAAAGCGCTGCGGAATATGCTTCATCGGAAGCATGTGTTTCACTAACACGGGTAACTTCTTCCGCCCATGAGAGGGCAGCTTGCTCTATATCCGAGAATAAATAGGTAGCTTCTCGCCAGACAGGCACCAATACAATCTTTTCGACGGACATGCCACTCTTGATAAGATCGCGAGTATGTATATCTATGCAGTGTGCACAACCATTGATCTGGGAAACTCTTAAAAAAATTAAATGGATCAGCTCGGCAGGTAAACCTGTACCAGTAGTGGCGTAATGATGGAGCGCTGCTATAGCCTTGCCACCTTTATCGGAAACTTGAAACCAGTTTGGACGCTTCATCGTTATTTCCACCTTTTTGAGTTGTTTAAAATAAAAAGATGCCTCACAGAATCGCTACGACTGAATGACAGAATTTAAATTAGTACGTCTGCTCAGACGTTGTAATCTTAACCATTGATGTCATAGATAAAAGAGACAAAAAATGAGTAAAACGGTAGGACAATTATGGGATACCTCATGCAGTAAAACTGGATAACAATTTTTAAAAGCAAACCCTGAGTGTTGATAAAATCCACGGTAGAGTCCGCTTCTCGCTCATAACAGACCATTTCCTCACTATGCCCTGCCATCTGCTTTCATCCGTTGATATTTAGTTTTCAAAAGCTCCGCCGGTGTCGGCCCTTTCGGAGCAACTGGCGCAGCCAACGCCCGACGAATAGGCGGAATCGGCTTCCCGGCTAGCACCCGCTTTTCCCACCTATCCAGAATATCACCGGCCTCACGCTCAAGCTCTTTGTTGCTCAGTTGGCCATCAGTTCCGCGGCGACGCAGCTCAAGGCAGATGTGGTAATAAACCGGCTTCGGCCACGGATATTGCTCGCTGCTCGGGTACCGAAACACCAGCTTGCGCCACTTCCAGTATTCGGCCATCACATCAGCGACGGTGATCCCCAGCACGCAGCGCCCTTCCCTGCACCACTTGATGAACTGGCCTGGCGAAGGCAGGAATGGGCGTTCCTGACGGCGCACCATGCGCATGCCGGCTTCAACCTGCTCCAGAGTGGTGATCCCGTTTTCTTTGAAGGCCAGCACCCACTGACGGCGGATCTCGTTCACGTCTTCCTGGCTGCGATTAACCAGGCTTGCCGGGAACGCGGCCGCCAGCTGTACGAACAGCCCGTTGATTATCTGAGCCACCTGCTGCGTTTGTTCGCGTTCGGTGTACTGCTCAGGCATGTTGTGCGCTACCCGGCGAGCCTGTTCCCGGTCAAAATCGCGAATGCTCTCTGCGAGGTTTTTCATTCCAGCACCCCGTCAATCCAGTCGGTGTTATGCAGGTCAATGCCGCCCCGGGATGGCTTTGCCGTTCCGGTTGCACGCAGCCGCTTGGTGGTGAGCTGATCCCACTGCTTTCGCAGACTCGAGGGGCTCAAGATGTTGTCTTTCCAGAACTCGTCCCGGTTGGCCCACTGGAACAGGTCACAGATTTCGTAGTGAGTACGCTTGTCCTGGATACGCATCAGCCTGATGGTGTTTGCCCATTCAGCCCAGTTTGGCTCAGATAGCGATGCGTTGACGGTGAGAAGCCTGTCGTAAATCCAGCGAGCGGCCTTGAGGTCGTCAGCGGATCCCCATGATTTACCTGCCGGGGTGTATATCCCGGCGGCAGCTTCTGGATGGCGAGAGAGAAACTTTTGAGTTTTCTGGTTTCGGGATTCGTCAGAATTCCGAGACGAGGATATTTTATTATTGTTCTTGTTATAGTCTTGGGTGTCTACCGTTTCCGGGAAGGTTTTTCCCGTTTTCGGTAACACTTTTCCCGTTTTCGGTAACACTTTTCCCGATTTCGGGAAGACTTTTCCCGTTTTCGGTTTGTCTAAAATCCAGGCTGAAAGGTCAGTATTTATACCGACCGTTTTCATTACGCCCTGCTTCTGATTGAAGATAATTTTGCGTTCTGCGAGTGATTTGAGCGCATCAGAAACATGCGAATCACTCAGCCCTGTAAGCTCAGCGATCACCGTGTTCGTAACGCGGTCCTGCTTCTTGTTCCAGCCGTAGGTAAGCCAGATCACCGCCTCAAAACATTGCCACTCCCGGCCTGACATTCTGAGGCGCGGCTTAAGCTGTTGGATCTCGTTAGCGACCTTGGTATACCCGTTCGACAGGTCGGCCATACGACCTCCCGGTTGTTCGGTTTTGTGGGGGAAATTGATAATCTCAGCTGTGTTTGACATACTTAGCTCCGCAATTACACTCCGTTTTTGCATCTGAAAGCCGTCGGTGTTCGAGCACCGCGGCTTTCGCCTTTTCTAAAGTCTTCACATTGCCCCCAGCATGGTTGTGACCATCGCCAGTAGCGGCGCCGTAAGGTCAGGATCGACACGGAACATCTCAAAAATCCCCTCGCCTAACTCCTTCAGTTTTTCCTTCTTCGGTGCATCGAGCATCAGAGCTTGCTTCGCCTCACTCACCTCTTTTTCTAATCTGGCCATGCGATACGCGAACGAGTCGTTCTTTACGACACGGTCGCGGTACCGAATAGGTAATACAGACATGATCGCTGGCACCAGCTGTTCAACGTTCTTTCGGTACGATGCGGAGTCTTCTTTGTTGTCGAGCCAGCGGAACAGCTTCACGTTCCAGACATCGGCCTGGCCAGAAAAATCTACGCCATCAAGTTGAAGTTCTTCCGCCGCTTCCTGGATTTGAAGTGCTACAGCTACGCGCCCTTCTGCCGCTGCCCAAGCTCGTACCGCTGAGCAGATATCACGATGAACAATATCCTGTGCTGCCGGTTCGCTTTGATGAAACGGGAATATCAGTCGATTAGAGGAAGCTCTGCTACTCTGTTGAAATGAAACAGTTTGCATTGTTAAGGCTCCTGTTTAGGTAAACCGTCTGTTGGGTTTGGGTAGAGATCAGGGCGCAATTCATGGGGAGTTACGCCTGTCATTTTGAAAATCGGGAAGATATAACTTGGCGGGACGATCCCTTGATCACGATTCTTCCAATGACTTACAGACATACTCGTCACACCAAGCGCGATGCTGAGCTTTCTGGCTGAGCCAGCGGCTTTAATTGCTTTATCGAGTGCGGACATGTGCTTCTCCTGCGTATTGACAGGAGAAGTAAACCACAGATTTACATTTTGTGCAAACATGTGATTTATTGTGTGTATAAACCAAATATTTACAATAACTCTATGAGAAAAGAAGAACCCAACCTCGTTCTGGTAGAGCGCCTTACTGAGATCACTGATCGCGGCGTTACAAAAGCAGACATGGCACGAATAGCTGGAGTCACTCCTCAGGCCGTAAACGGCTGGTTCAAAAAAGGCGTGATTAGTAAAAAATCGGCACTGGCCATAGCCGACGCCGTAGGTATTTCTGTCGCCTGGCTACTCGGTGAAGATGTTAATGAGAAAGACGGACTCAAGCCGGATGAACAACGCTTATTGGAGCTCTACCGCCAGTTACCGGAAGAAGAACAGCAGAATATGCTCCGTATCTTTGCGATCCGTCTGAAGGAACTGGATGAGTTGTACGAGAAGTATATGAAGGGGCGGATTCGGTCCCAAGGGGATTAGGATTAAGAACTCGAATATCTAAATCACTATACTCGCGCTGTTTACAGCGCTAAGTAAATTTAGGTTAGAAATATATGGCCAATATTGAAAGAATCGCTTTTATAAATTCGTTTGATAGCAAGGGGGAGCTAAATCAGCCAACTCTGCATTTCACGTGCACAGAATTTCCGACTACATTATCAATTGATTTCAGAGTTGGCTTGGTTGGTTTAAAACCTAACTCTAGATATAACTTAGGTATTATGGTTGTACCTGCTCACCTAATGATAAAAAAGGGTGAGCAATTTCAATTCCCTGATGGTTCTTCTGAGTCCGCCTCGCTTTTCATTGATACTAAGGATAGCCATTTAGATACTGGTGCAAGCGGCCAAGTGATCGTAACACTCTCTGAGATAAGAATTCCTGCGAAAGGATTATATAGTGTTACTGTTATTTTACAGGATAGTGGTGAACCAAAAACCGAACTTCATAAAAATGAGTCATTCTTTACTGTAGAACTATCATGAAAGATGATAACGACTTAAATAATAATGAAAATCAGAACATAACGATTTCGCGGGGTCGTGCGCTAAAAGTTGTTGGTGGTTCCGATTTTGAAGCCGTATTTGATAATTCCTCTTCCAGGATGCAAACTAACTACACGGCACCGTCACATATGGAGGAAGAAGTGGCAACCATTAGTAGAGAAGAATTAGAGGCACGTTTAGCTGCGAACAAAGCAGAGATGGAATCTATTGCTTCTTCTATCCGTGTGGAAATGGCTTTAAATAGAGAGAACACTAACATACAGTTTGCAGCCTTGAATTCAACTCTCAACATACTCTCAGCCAAAATCGATGGGAAAATGGATAGCGTAGATGGTGAAATCAAGGCTATAGACGGCAAAATTGAAGGAATAAACGGGAAGTTTGAGGGTATCCAGAACCAGATAAGTGGCATTAATACAGCCATTTCGGGAATTCAGTCTGGAATATCATCACGGCTCGCAATCTTTGGAATCATCATTGCTGTCTTAGTTGCTGTACCAGGAATGATATCTGCATTTAAGGATTCGCCGCAACCTGCACAGGTTCAACCGACTCCTCCAATAATTATTCAGGTACCTCAAGCGTCTCCACAAACTGCTGAAGCGCCACCCACAGCGCACCTACCATCCAAAGCACACCGCTAAACCAACTAACGAGCCGACTTTTATCTCCCCCTCGGCTCCGTAGCCGAACTACAGCACGACCAATCCGATCCTGACCTTAGCGTCGGGATTTTTTTTGTCTTGGATTCACCAGAGACTTCACAAAAACCAGCTTTATAAACCGTAGATTTACAATCAGTGCAAATACAAGGTTGACACGAATATAAACCAGTGATTTAATCCAACTCACCAAGACGCACTACATTCCACCAAGGCAGGACGCCCACGAAGTAGCCGCCGATGGCATATGAAGAGTCGGATGAGGTGGAGAGATTAACGCGCATCAGGTGTAAACGTTCCGCTGGCCAGCGATAAGGCAAACGAGGGTGAGAATGATTGATTTCGCACGCAAACCAGGACGGCAGCAGGCTGTAAAGCTGAACTTCTTCGAGGTGATTCTTCGCCGCTTATGCTACCTACTGGCGCAAAAGGGGAATCCAGATGTGTAACTCAACGAAATGCGGGTACTGCGGCAAGCCGGTTAAACCGGAAGAAATAGTCAAAAGTACCCTTCTCTATCGCAACGGCTCACAGCTGGCGCGCAAAGAAAAAGAATACTGCTCTGAACGTTGTGCTTCGTACGACCAGATGGCACACGAGGCATAACGTAAAAGCCGCGCAAGGCGGCTCGTACGTCCGGTGCTCCCGACCAAAGTTACACCGGAAAACTACTTAAAAAACCAAAGTTCACCCAATGGGCGCTATCTCTGGCCCGGGGATCTTACATCCAAAAAAGAGGATCTCACATGGAATTTTTCTATGTAGTTAAGGCTACGCAGAAATCCGGCAAAGAAGACGCAGTGATTTGGTTCACTGCGAAATCAGAAGCCCGTGCCAACCTGCAGCTCGATGTTGAGCTCGAAGATGCCGGTATTGAAACCGGACGCGGTAAGGATTACGCCAAACCGGTTCGCACCGATTTCCCGGTGTATAACGACCTCCCGAAAGAAAGCACCGTGGATTACACCTGGTGCAAACGTTACAAACTGCAGGACGATGGACGCACCTGGCTGCCAAAGGCTGGTGCTGAGTCTACTGGAGCCATGGACAACACCGCGGCATCGGAAACGTCCGTTAATGTCGAAAATTCCGTCGAGAGTGTCCCGCTTGAAAACCGCACTCCAGCGGTCCGTTTTGCCGTCCACCTGACCAACGACAAATACCAGTCATACATCAGTAAAGAGCAGCAGCTGGCTGCCAGCAAAATGTCACTGGATGAAGGCAACACCTATCTCCAGAACCTGCTGCTGGCGAAAAACGACATCCCTGAAGTTGCCGAACTCAGCCTGAACGCTGAGTGGAAACTGGTTCAGGCGATTAAGCAGGTATTCGCGCCAGATGAAGCGCACGAAACTGAAATTATCGCTGCATTCATGGCTGACTGGGCGAGAGCAGATGCCAGCGATCGCAATCAGTTAATTGAAGAGTGGAGAAGCGGAAAGCTTAATCTTCTCAAATCAGAAAGCGCCAGCGAGACCGGTGTTACAACCGATCAGGTTCTGGAACCTGATAACGGTATCCAGATTGACGAGAATGATGACGAAACCACACGTTATCCAGTCGTTCGTATGCCGTTCCGCAAACAGCTACTCGCCCAGTTCTCCGCCGACATACTGCGCCACCACTTAACCCGCGAAGAATACGAAGGTATCAGCGCACTGGAGATGGACACTGACAACAGCTATGTCCAGAACCTTCTGCTGGCGGCAGAAAACTGCGAAGAGGTTAAGGGTTACGACACCAAAGACCTTTGGCGGTATACCGACGCCATTCGCAAAGTGTTCAGCCAGGAAAAGCGTCACGAACTCGCTTTAGTTCTCCGTTTCACCAGAGTCTGGGCGGCGACTGATTATATTGACCGCGGCATTCTCGTTCGCGAGTGGGCTAACGGTAATCGCATCAGTAATGTTCAGCGCACTGATTCTGGTACCAATGCAGACGGCGGCCATGTAACGGATCGCGGCGAAGGCGCGCATCACACTCTGGACACCCTCGATCTTGAGATTGCCTGTGCCCTACTGCCTATGGACTTCCACCACTTCGAAATTCCTTCGAGCGTGTTACGACGTGCCAAAGAAATCGTGGCCAAGAAAGAAGAACCATGGAAGTCATGGAGCGCAATCTTACGCAATCAACCAGGCATACTGGCTGTGAACCGTGCGGCAATCTTCAATCTGATCCGCATCGCACCAGAGAACATTCATCACACGCCAGCGGCTCATCTTGAGTTTGTGAATAAAACCATGACGGCTGAGTTTAACTCTGCTGTGGAGCTACTGCCGCTGCCTACTCCGGCTGTAAAGACCGAAGTCTCAGTTGAACAACCGCAGGTTGAAAATCTCGGCGGCGGCGTGTTCTCCATCGATGGCCTGACGGATGGAAATACCGAACCGGTCATCAATACCAACTCAAATGAAGTCGAAAAAACGGAAAACGCAGCGGAGACCACCAGCGATGTGCTGATGGAAACGGCTAAGCCAGAGAAAGTCGAAAATACTGATCCGGTACAACCAGGCGAAGGCACTGATGCAGCTGATACGCAAGCAGTTACCGTAGAGCAGGAAGAACAGAAAGCAGAACCGGTAATTGAATTCCCGGCTTACTTCGAGCCTGGCCGATACGAAGGCCTACCGAATGACGTTTATCACGCAGCGAACGGGCTCAGCAGCACGCAGATTAAAGATGCTCGCGTCAGCCTTATGTACTTCAATGTACGCCACGTTGCCAAAACCATTTCCCAGCATGATAACCCGGCTTTCATTTTTGGTCGCGCCACACACAGTTTTGTGCTGGAACCAGAAAAATTTTCTGATAACTACGTTCTGCCAGAAAAAATGCCGGAAGGCGTGGTATCCACGACAGGAGAGATGGTTGCGATCATCAAAGAATACAACGCAACGCTGCCTGCTTTAATGACCCCGGATGAACTTAAGGCATGGATTGAAGAATACAACGGCAACCTCACGCCTCCGCTTTCACTGAGTGCAGGTGCCGAGGAGACCGCTAATTCATACATGTCTCTGCCGGAAGAATTTCAGCGGATACCAGCGGAAACAAAACCAACCGCTACAGCAATGAAAGCATGTATCAAAGAATACAATGCCAGCCTGAAACCGATGCTTAAAACCAGCGGCACTCGTGATCAGTTGCTGGATCAGATAGCAACTGTAGCACCTGAGTTCGCTGAACAGGAGCGCGCAAAGTTTATCCCTTACAACGTCAGCGGCACTAAAGAGCAACTGTCCGAAATCGTTCGCACGATCCGCCCTGACGTAGTCTTTGCCGACGACTGGCATGCACAGCAGGAAGCGGCAAATGCAGGTAAAGAGACGATAAGCGTTGAGATGTACGAGCTGATAAAAAATATCAATGATGCTCTTCAGTCCAACAACGATGCCAGCCGCCTGTTAAACCATCCAGCCAGGCAGTCTGAGGTCAGTTATTTCGGGTTCGATGAAGAGACCGGGCTTGAGGTGCGCGTTCGTCCTGACATAGAGATCCGCCTCCCTTACGAAAGCATCTGCGCTGACCTGAAAACGGTAAGTCTTGGGTATGTGCGCCAGGACAAACTGAAAGACCGACTTCATCGTGAAATTATCGACCGCGATTACCACCTAAGCGCAGCGATGTATTGCGATGTTGCAGGATTGGATAAATTCACCTGGATCTTCGTGAACAAAGACCCCGGTTACCATTGGGTAGCTGTGGTGGATGCTTCCCCCATGCTGCTGGAGCTGGGTCGCAAAGAATACCGCCGGGCACTGCGCCAGATTGAAGAAGCCATGGAGACAGGCTACTGGCCTGCACCAATCAGTGAAGCCTACACCGACGATCTGAATGATTATGACACTCGTCGTCTTGAAGCACTGGATGCGGAATAAGGAGAAACAATATGTCTAATATGCTCATTGATATAAAAGCAAACCTTGACCGCGAACTTGTTCCGGTTCAGTCATTGCTGCCTGCACATGTCAGCTTCGACCGATTCACTAACGCCGCAGCAGTAGCTCTGGCTGCAAATAATGATCTGTATAACGCCGATCGTCAGTCCGTTATCAATGCCCTGACTGCATGTGCTAAAGACGGGCTTATTCCGGACAACCGCGAAGCGGCGATGGTGGTCTACAAGAAAAAACAGGCAGACGGCAACTGGAAATTAATCGCCCAATATATGCCGATGATTGATGGCGTTTTAAAACGAGCTCGTCAGTCGGGTGAAATATCGATTATTGCAGCTCGTGCAGTTTACGAGAAAGATAAATTTCGCGTCTGGCTTGATGACAGTGGAGAACATATCCACTACGAACCAACATTGGGTGCCCGAGGCGAGATGATCGGGGCTGTCGCATATGCACGGATGAAAACAGGGGAATTTCAGTTCGAATGGCTGAATCTTGACGACATTGCAAAAGTTCGCGCCGCCAGCAAAAACAGCGATAAGGGTCCGTGGGTTGACTGGTATGAATCCATGGCGCGCAAATCTGCTGCACACCGTCTCTGCCGCCGTCTGCCAAATAACTCGGAAATTATGGAGATGCTCGAGCGTGGAACGGAAATGGTCTGGCAGAAGGAGAAAGACATTACGCCACCAGCTGCTGGCTCACCATTGATCGAGCAGGCTGATAGAGGGTATTCCGATCAGGAAGGAAGTTTTGATGCCGAAATCATTGCCGAAGAATTCCGCCAGCAGATCTCATCTGCAGAAGTTGCAAATGAGGCCAAGGAGATAGGCTCCAGGATTGACGCGTTAAAAAATGAACTGGGCGCAAATCTTCATACAGAGCTTAAAAATAAAGCTCTCGGTCGTTTCCATCAAATCAACGCCAACAACAAAATTGCGGATCTCATTAATGGGCTGCCTAAACCAGGAAGCGAAGAAGCTAAATCTGCGTTTGCAGACGTAGAGAAGAAGCTGGAATTCCTGAAGCCTCGCCTTGGCGATGAATTGTATCAGGGGTATCTCACCAACCTGGCGGATATGAAACCGGAATACGTGAACTAACGAGATTGGGAGGGGAAACCCTCCCTCAAGGAGAAGAAATGCGACTGATTAATCGCAGTAAGCAATCCCCTTTAGCTCGCCAGGCATGTGATGCCGCTCTCGCGAAGCACGTCGAAACTTACGGTGAATTCGCCAGACAGAAAACCAAGACCACATACACCGTAGTGGTTGATGGAATAAAGGTAACAGTGGAAGTCGTTAACCGCCGGGCCAGCTACGTTGCGACAGCCATGAATGGTGCCCGCAGGCTGCGCAATCTGCCGGGACAATGCAACTGAGAGGTGCTATATGAATGAAACAACTTATACGAATCTTGATATCTTGATCACCAGTGAAGTTTTATCAAGATACAAAATTTCGCGGAGCACGCTGTACTTTTGGAGCACCCCTTCCAGAATGCCGGCATATTTTTCACATCCATTTCCGAAGCCGAAGATAAATGGAAGCCCGAAGCGCTGGAGACTTTCAGACCTCCTGGAGTGGGAAGAAAAAGTGGGCATCAAACCAGAGGATGACCAACCAGTTTCTCCAAATGATTCTGCCATACCGCAAGCCAATGGCGCTGATCATCAATGTAGTCATGCAGGTTATACCTCGCCATGACACCTGCCATATGATGGCCAAGCAGTTTCTCAACAACATGTGGCGGCGCACCTAATTCAGAAAGTCGCGTCGCCACTGTTCGTCGAAGATCATGGAGGGACCACGGCTTCATTCCTGTCTTGGAAATTATTTGGGCAGAAAATAACGCAACGTTAGGCTGAAGAGGCGGCCTGTCATCCTCTGGCCCCTTATAGCGTGACAACGTAACAACATGCTTTGACAATGATGTTTCTTTATGAGATTTCATCATCTTTACAACAGCATCCGGCAACGCTCTCCTGACAGATTTACCTGTCTTATAATCACTTGCTGGAATGGTCCATGTTTGATCCACAAAATCGAACCATTCCCACTTTGCCGTTCTTATTTCCGTACTCCTACAACCGGTCAAAATGAGAAATTTCATGATCAGTTGTTGTCGTTCTCTCATCTCTGGCAAAGCATTCCAGACAGTTTTGATCTCCTCGTCGCTCAATCTTCGGTCTTTAACTGCCGCGGTGAGCCCCACATCAGATCGCCTGAGACTCTCAATTGGGTTTAGGTTGATTATTCCTCTGTTAGAGCAGAAACGAAAAACACGCTGCATCAACCCTAACATTTGCCCTGTAACCACCCTTCTTCCCATACCGTCGAACAGGCTAAGCCAATGCGCCTTTGTGGTCTGATCTACGATCATATTCCCCAGCACAGGATTGATATGGTTGTTGAAGTCCCGGCGGTTCACGTGGATTTTTACCAGGCCTTCAGGAATGCAGTAATGCTTTTCCCAGTAATCAAAAGCTTCTTTTACGGTAATCGCATCAGCTCTTTTCTGTTTCTCCAGTACGGTCTGTCGTCTCGGATCGAACCCCTCTTTAAGCCAGATTCTGAACTGCTGTCTACGCTCTCGCGCCTGAGCTAATGATATGGTCGGATAATCGCCGATCGTCAATTGAGCCGCTTTTCCGTTCCATCTGTAGCGGTAAAAGAATGTTATACTGCCGGATGTAGACAATCTGACATTCAAGCCGTGAGCGTCTGAAATGACCTCGATTTTGTCTCTCTTTTTGCCAAGAGCTTTTCTCAGTTTTGTATCGGTTAGCAATGTGTACACTCCGGGAAAAGATATACACAATAGTGTACACATTTTGCGTAAATTGATAACCTTCAAATTAATGAGCGATATACAAAAATAAAGCACTTAGAGCAGGCAAGATTTTGATAATGGCGGAATTTTTCAAAAGACATAAAGCATGACAAACAAACTTAAAACGGATTCATATGCCCTACGATAG
>NZ_JALW01000007.1:0-63900 GCF_000710795.1 Enterobacter sp. T1-1
TTTTCTCTGCTGACCCGGCGGCGTGTGTGCCGTTGTTCCGTGTCAGTGGAGGCGCATTATAGGGAGTAATTCTGAAGCTGCAAGGATAAAGTGAAAATTATTTACTGACTGCTCACTTTCCAGGCAAATCACATCCCAGACCTCAATTCTGGCCTGGTTTTTAAACAAAAACGAGCCGCAAGCGGCTCGTTTTTGCGTTTTGTGACTTACTGCACTGCCACAATTCGGTCGTCGTTGGCTTCCAGACGGATAACTTTGCCCGGAACCAGTTCGCCTGACAGTATCTGCTGCGCCAGAGGGTTTTCGATCTGCTGCTGGATAGCACGTTTCAACGGACGCGCCCCGTAAACCGGATCGTAACCATTTTCGCTCAGCAGTTTCAGCGCATCGTCAGAGATGTGAATTTCATATCCACGCTCTTCCAGACGTTTGTACAGACGCTGCAGCTGGATCTGTGCAATCGACGCAATGTGTTTCTCACCCAGAGGATGGAATACCACCACTTCATCGATACGGTTGATGAACTCCGGACGGAAGTTATGGCTAACCACACCCAGAACCAGATCCTTCATATGGCTGTAATCCAGTTCACCGAAACGTTCCTGAATCAAATCGGAACCCAGGTTCGATGTCATGATCACCACCGTATTACGGAAATCCACCGTTCTCCCCTGCCCGTCGGTCAGACGACCATCATCCAGGACCTGCAGCAGAATGTTGAACACATCCGGGTGCGCTTTTTCCACTTCGTCCAGCAGGATGACGGAATAAGGGCGACGGCGTACCGCTTCTGTCAGGTAACCACCTTCTTCATAACCGACATATCCCGGAGGCGCACCCACCAGACGTGAAACGGAGTGTTTCTCCATAAACTCGGACATGTCGATACGCACCATCGCATCGTCGCTGTCGAACATAAAGTTAGCCAGCGCCTTACACAGCTCGGTTTTCCCCACCCCGGTAGGGCCCAGGAACAGGAACGAACCAATCGGACGATTAGGATCAGACAATCCGGCGCGGCTACGACGGATGGCGTTGGAAACCGCTTCAACCGCCTCGTCCTGGCCAATCACGCGCTGATGCAAATCCTGCTCCATGCGCAGCAGTTTATCGCGTTCGCTTTCCATCATGCGTGCTACCGGAATACCGGTCCAGCGCGCCAGCACCTCTGCAATTTCCGCATCCGTTACTTTGTTACGTAACAGACGCATCGTTTTGCCTTCAGACTGCGTCGCAATCTCAAGCTGTTTCTCCAGCTCAGGGATTTTGCCGTACTGCAGCTCTGACATTCGCGCCAGGTCACCCACACGACGCGCCTGTTCGATGGCAATTTTTGCCTGTTCGAGTTCAGCCTTAATGGTCTGAGTGCCAGAGAGTGACGCTTTCTCTGCCTTCCACTCTTCTTCTAACTCAGAATACTGGTGCTCTTTATCGTCCAGTTCCTCATTGAGCATATCGAGGCGTTTTTTGCTGGCTTCATCAGACTCTTTCTTGAGTGCCTGCTGTTCCAGTTTGAGCTGAATAATACGACGGTCGAGTCTGTCCAACTCTTCCGGTTTCGAGTCTATCTGCATACGAATGCTGGATGCGGCCTCATCGATAAGGTCGATCGCTTTATCCGGTAACTGACGGTCGGCGATATAACGATGCGAAAGCGTCGCTGCCGCAACAATCGCCGGGTCAGTGATCTGCACATGGTGGTGCAGCTCATAACGTTCTTTCAGACCACGCAGGATCGCGATGGTATCTTCCACGCTTGGTTCCGCGACAAACACCTTCTGGAAACGACGTTCAAGTGCAGCATCTTTTTCAATGTACTGACGGTACTCGTCCAGCGTCGTGGCACCCACACAGTGAAGTTCACCGCGTGCCAGTGCAGGTTTCAGCATGTTCCCGGCATCCATCGCGCCGTCTGCTTTACCGGCACCGACCATGGTGTGCAACTCATCGATAAACAGAATGACATTGCCTTCCTGTTTTGCCAGATCGTTAAGCACGCCTTTCAGACGCTCTTCGAATTCACCGCGATACTTCGCCCCGGCCACCAGCGCCCCCATATCCAGCGCCAGTACACGGCGGCCTTTCAGTCCTTCCGGTACTTCACCGTTTACAATACGCTGCGCCAGACCTTCAACGATGGCGGTTTTACCAACACCCGGTTCACCAATCAGCACCGGGTTGTTTTTGGTACGGCGCTGCAGAACCTGAATAGTACGGCGAATTTCTTCATCACGGCCGATCACCGGGTCAAGTTTACCCTGCTCAGCACGCTCGGTCAGATCGACCGTAAATTTTTTCAAAGCCTGACGTTGATCTTCGGCTCCCTGATCGTTCACGCTTTCACCCCCACGCATTTTCTCAATCGCCTGAGTCACATTGGCCGTGGTTGCGCCGGCAGTTTTCAGCAGGTCGGTCAGGGTACCGCGTGATTCAAGCGCCGCCAGAACAAACAGTTCCGACGAAATAAAGTTGTCCCCACGTTTTTGCGCCAGCTTGTCGCAAAGGTTCAGCACCCGCACCAGATCCTGGGACGGCTGAACGTCGCCGCCGGTACCTTCTACCTGCGGTAAACGGCTCAGCGCCTGATCGATGGCAGTGCGTAACTGGCCAGCATTAACGCCAGCAGACGTTAATAATGGACGTACCGATCCCCCTTCCTGATTCAGCAAGGCGCTCATTAGATGAAGAGGTTCGATGAATTGGTTGTCGTGCCCCAGTGCAAGGGACTGGGCATCGGCGAGAGCAAGCTGGAATTTATTAGTAAGACGATCCAGACGCATAACTCCTCCCATAACAGGTCAAATTTGCTACTGGAGATTAAATGAGGTCATCCCTCAATTATTCAAGGTTAATAACCTGAATTATGTGAAAAGAAAACGGCACGTGCCGGATCGTCTTGATTCTTTAGGTTATATCAGCCAAATAAAACTTGCCATACGCCCCGTCGTCTTGTCGCGGCGATAAGAGAAGAAATCACCCTTTTCGGTGAACGTACAGCGGTCACCGCCGAAGATCTGCGTCACCTTGACATTATTCAGACGCTGACGTGCAAGCTGATAAATATCGGCCAGATATTTTTCCCCCACGGGTTCGAAAGCGTTAACGGCTTGCGGATCTTTTGCCATAAACGCTTCACGAACCTCTGGGCCCACCTCGAATGCCTGAGGACCAATTGCCGGGCCAAGCCAGGCAATGATATTTGCAGGATCGTCTTTGAAGCAGGCGACGGTCTCTTCCAGCACGCCTTCACACAGACCACGCCAGCCCGCATGAGCAGCCGCAACCTCGGTACCCGCACGGTTACAAAACAGCACCGGCAGGCAATCGGCTGTCATCACCGCGCATACTGTTCCCTGCGTATCGCTGTAGGAGGCATCGGCACGTTTAGACGCGTAGGATTCTCCCGTCAACTTCAGCACGGCTTTACCGTGAACCTGCTCAAGCCACACCGGTTTAGACGGTAAGTTGCCCGCAGCAAACAGCCGCGAGCGGTTTTCTTCAACGTGTTCCAGGTTGTCGCCGCAGTGTGCGCCAAGGTTCAAAGACGCCCACGCCCCCTGACTTACCCCGCCAACGCGGGTTGAACTGCAGGCAGCCACACCTTCAGGCAGTGGCCACTCCGGAACAATCAGTTTGGTCATAACCAGTCCACTTGATCTTTGTGTTCTTCAAAATCCGCGCGCATGGCGTCAATAAGCTCCACCATATCCTGCGGGATCGGCGCATGCCATTCCATTTGAATCCCTGAAATAGGGTGATAAAGGCGCAGCATGGTGGCGTGCAGCGCCTGACGATCAAACTTGCGCAGTACGCTGATGAACTCGTCCGATGCCCCTTTTGGCGGACGCGGACGACCACCGTAAACCTGATCCCCCACCAGCGGATGGGTGATGTGCGCCATATGCACGCGGATCTGGTGGGTACGACCGGTCTCCAGACGAAGACGCAGACGCGTATGAATGCGGAAATGTTCCATAATGCGATAGTGCGTTACCGCCGGTTTACCCATCGGATGCACCGACATATGAGTACGTTTGGTAGGGTGACGGCTGATCGGCTCATCAACCGTACCGCCAGCGGTCATATGACCAATAGCCACGGCTTCATATTCGCGGGTGATCTCACGCAGCTGCAGTGATTCCACCAGGCGAGTCTGGGCAGGTACGGTCTTTGCCACCACCATCAGACCGGTGGTGTCTTTATCCAGACGATGCACGATACCGGCACGCGGCACATCAGCAATCGGCGGATAATAATGGAGAAGTGCGTTAAGTACCGTACCGTCAGGATTCCCCGCTCCCGGATGAACAACCAGGTCGCGCGGCTTGTTAATCACCAGAATGTCATCATCTTCATAGACGATATCCAGTGGGATATCCTGTGGCTCGAAGCGGATTTCCTCTTCGATTTCAGCATTGATGGCGACAGCTTCCCCACCTAACACTTTCTCTTTCGGTTTGTCCCAGACTTTACCGTTTACCAGCACGCGCTGGTCAAGAATCCATTCTTTTATGCGTGAACGCGAATAATCAGGGAACAATTCGGCCAAAGCTTGATCTAAGCGTTGACCGAGCTGATTTTCGGAGACTGTTGCGGTGAGTTCTACTCGTTGTGCCATAAACTGCTTCTTCGTTTAACGTTGGGTTTTACGGCTTTGCCGTTTAATATAGTGTGCTATTGTAGCTGGTCTTAATCGGGAGCAGGAACAGAGTTTCTCCCGGACAAACATTTGAGGAAAGTCAAAACGTCATGACGCGCATGAAATATCTGGTGGCAGCGGCCACGTTGAGCCTGGCTTTGGTGGGCTGCTCCGGTTCAAATGAACAGGTCCCTGACAATCCGCCGAATGAAATCTATGCGACTGCACAACAAAAGTTGCAGGACGGTAACTGGAAACAGGCGATAACGCAACTGGAAGCGTTGGATAATCGCTATCCATTTGGTCCGTATTCGCAGCAGGTACAGTTAGATCTCATCTACGCATACTATAAAAATGCCGATCTGCCGCTGGCTCAGGCAACCATCGATCGTTTCATGCGTCTGAACCCGACTCATCCTAACATCGACTATGTAATGTACATGCGCGGTCTGACCAACATGGCGCTGGATGACAGTGCCCTGCAGGGCTTCTTCGGTGTGGATCGCTCCGACCGTGACCCGCAGCATGCGCGTGATGCGTTCAACGACTTTTCCAAACTGGTGCGCGGCTATCCGAACAGTCAGTACGTGACCGACGCCACCAAACGTCTGGTGTTCCTGAAAGACCGTCTGGCGAAATACGAATACTCGGTTGCTGAATACTACACCCGCCGTGGCGCATGGGTTGCCGTGGTTAACCGTGTAGAAGGAATGCTGCGTGATTATCCGGATACGCAGGCGACCCGCGACGGCCTGAAGCTGATGGAGAATGCTTACCGCCAGATGCAGATGACCGCACAGGCAGACAAGGTAGCAAAAATCATCGCAGCGAACAGCAGCAACACCTGATAGTGACATCAAAGCAAAACGGCAGCCCGCGGGCTGCCGTTTTTTTATTCAATTCAGACAAAGCTGAAGCGGTTTAGCTTCAACACATCCTATCAACTATGACCGCAATTTTTGCCTTCGACAAGGTAAATCTCACCTCTTCCTGCCCTGCCTCACAAAAAAGATTCCCTGACAAAAACCGACAAAATAACGTGATATAAATCACACATTTTGACATTAGGACAGGTATGCTGGAATCACCAAGACGGAAAGACAAGAGGTAAAATTTATGACAATGAACATTACCAGCAAACAAATGGAAATTACCCCGGCAATTCGCCAGCACGTCGCAGACCGTCTCGCCAAACTGGATAAATGGCAAACACACTTGATTAATCCACATATCATCCTGTCTAAGGAGCCGCAGGGTTTCATCGCTGACGCAACTATCAATACTCCAAACGGCCATCTGGTCGCCAGCGCAAAACACGAGGATATGTACACCGCTATTAATGATTTGATCAACAAGCTGGAACGGCAGCTCAATAAAGTGCAGCACAAAGGTGAAGCCCGTCGCGCCACGACCTCGGTGAAAGACGCCAGCTTCGCGGAAGAAGTTGAAGAAGAGTAATCCTTTAAATTGAGTTTACCGCCAACGCGCCTTCGGGCGCGTTTTTTATTGACAGGGTGAAAACAGTACGGGTACTTTAACGTTATCAACCACAGGATGATTTCATGAAACTGACGCCGTTTTTCTTCGCATTCTTTTTTACCTTCCCCTGAACGGGAGGCGTTTCGTCGTGTGATAAAGAATGCGAAGACGAACAACAAGGCCTCCCACACCGGGGGGCCTTTTTTATTGATAACGATAAAACGAGACAGACAACACTATGACACCGGAAAACCCGTTACTGGATCTGCGAGTAAAAATCAGCGCGCTGGATGAAAAATTACTGACACTTCTGGCTGAACGCCGCGCGCTCGCCATCGAAGTGGGTAAAGCCAAACTGGACTCCCACCGTCCGGTACGTGATATCGACCGCGAACGCGACCTGCTGGAACGTCTGATTCAACTCGGCAAAGCCCATCACCTTGACGCACATTACATCACCCGTTTGTTCCAGCTCATTATCGAAGACTCTGTTCTGACCCAGCAAGCGCTGTTGCAGCAGCATCTGAATAAAACCAACCCGCACTCTGCCCGCATCGCGTTTCTTGGCCCTAAGGGCTCCTACTCCCATCTGGCTGCCCGCCAGTACGCTGCACGTCATTTTGAAGAGTTCATTGAGAGCGGCTGCGCAAAGTTCGCCGATATTTTCAATCAGGTGGAAACCGGCCAGGCGGATTACGCCGTCGTGCCGATTGAGAATACCAGTTCAGGTGCTATCAACGACGTGTACGATCTGCTGCAACACACCAGCCTGTCGCTGGTTGGGGAGCTGACAATCCCTATCGATCACTGCGTGCTGGTCTCTGGCTCAACCGATTTGAGCACCATCGAGACGGTCTACAGCCATCCGCAGCCGTTCCAGCAGTGCAGTCAGTTCCTGAACCGTTATCCGAACTGGAAAATTGAGTACACCGAAAGCACCTCCGCAGCGATGGAAAAAGTCGCCCAGGCAAAATCCCCTACCGTCGCGGCGCTGGGCAGCGAGGCGGGCGGTGCGCTGTATGGTCTCCAGGTTCTGGAACGTAACCTGGCAAACCAGACGCAAAACATTACCCGCTTCATCGTGCTGGCACGCAAAGCCATTAATGTCTCTGATCAGGTGCCCGCCAAAACCACCCTGTTGATGGCAACCGGGCAGCAGGCAGGCGCACTGGTTGAAGCGCTGCTGGTACTGCGTAACCACAATCTGATCATGACCCGGCTCGAATCGCGCCCGATTCACGGCAATCCGTGGGAAGAGATGTTCTATCTCGACATTCAGGCCAACCTGGAATCGCCGTCCATGCAGAAAGCCCTGCGCGAACTGAGTGAAATCACCCGTTCAATGAAGGTGCTGGGCTGTTATCCGAGCGAAAACGTGGTACCGGTTGACCCAAGCTAACGTTCGATAAACCGGCTTTTCTTCATCCCTGCCACACTGACCGGCAGGGTGAAGATAGCGCCGGAGAGGGGATATTGCGCCACCTCCTGCGCATCCATATTTTCCCGGGTGGTCGTGATAAACAGCGTTTTCATATCGTCACCGCCAAAGCAGACCATCGTTGGGCAACGGACCGGCATTCGGTACTCTTCTAGTTGCTCTCCCTGAGGTGAAAAGCGCGCGATGCGCCAGCCATCAAACAGCGCACTCCAGTAACAGCCTTCCATGTCCATCGCGGCACCGTCAGGTATCCCTTCGCCGTCGTTGAACCGGCGGAATACCTCCCTTTTACCGGGTTCCCCCTGCTCATCCAGTGGGGTACGGTAGATAACGCCGTTTGGCGTATCAGAAGTAAACATCCACCGCTGGTCGGGGCTGAATGCCAGACCATTATGGCCATGAATGTCGCACTGGATAACTTTTGGCGTCAGATCGTTATCAATGCGCATCAGCAGCGCCCCGTTGTAATCACCCGGTGCCCAGAAGGTCCCGGCGTAGAACTGGCCCCGGTGATCGGTTCCCCCATCATTGAAACGCGCAAGCTGCGGATTCGACGGGTTATCACAGACTTTGCGCTGCAGCAGGCCGTGTTTATCGGAAAGCCAGATGCCGCTTCGCATCGCGACGATAAAGCCGCCGCGTTCGCGCAGGGCGAAACACCCCACCTCTTCGTGGAAAGAGAGCACGGTGTGTTCCGCCGTGGGTAAATGATAACGGTGGATCTCACCTTCAAGAATATCCGCCCAGTAAAGCGCATTTTCCTCTGCACTCCACGTCGGGCATTCGGGCAGATGCCCGGTGTAGTTCAACAGCAGCTGCGGTTCGGCCATGACAGTTCCCCAAAATGAAAAAAGCCAGCAATGCTGGCTTTCAGTATATACATCATCGCATTACTGGCGACTGTCATTTGCCTGACGCAACAGCGTGCGGCTCTCGCTCTGGAAACGTTGCGCGTAATCGCCAAACCAGTGTTCGACCTTACGGAAGCTGTCGATAAACGCCTGCTTGTCGCCGTGCTCCAGCAGCGTAATGGCTTCGCCAAATCGCTGGTAGTAACGCTTAATCAGTGCCAGGTTGTTCTCAGACGACATAATAATGTCGGCGTAAAGCTGGGGATCCTGAGCAAACAGACGCCCCACCATCGCCAGCTCCAGACGATAGATAGGCGAAGAGAGTGCCAATAACTGCTCAAGCTGCACATTCTCTTCCGCCAGATGCAGCCCATAGGCAAAGGTCGCAAAGTGGCGCAGCGCCTGGATGAACGCCATGTTCTGATCGTGTTCAACCGCGCTAATGCGGTGCAGCCGCGCGCCCCAAACCTGAATCTGTTCCAGGAACCACTGGTAGGCTTCCGGCTGACGACCATCGCAGTAGACCACCACCTGTTTCGCCAGGCTGCCGCTGTCCGGGCCAAACATAGGATGTAGCCCCAGGACCGGCCCCGTGTGCGCAGCCAGCATTGCCTGCAGCGGACCATTTTTCACGGATGCTAAGTCCACCAGGATGCAATCTGCCGGCAGCGGAGGAAGCTTCGCAATGATCTGCTCCGTCACGTGAATCGGCACGCTGACAATGACCATTCCGGCATCTTTCATCAGCTCCGGCGCTTTTGCCCAGTCCTCTTTTTCCAGGATACGCACCTGATAGCCAGACAGGGTCAGCATTTTTTCAAACAGCCGCCCCATCTGGCCCGCCCCGCCCACAATAACGACCGGGCGCAGGGACGGGCAAAGGGTTTTGAAGCCTTTATCGTTTTCGCTGGAGTAGGACTCCCGCATCACACGACGCAAGACATCTTCAATCAAATCCGGCGAGACGCCCAGCGCCTGGGCCTCTTTACGACGGGAAGCCAGCATGGAGGCCTCGCGCTCCGGAACGTAAATCGGCAGGCCATATTTGCTTTTGACCTCACCCACCTCGGCAACCAGCGCCATACGGCGTGCTAACAGATCCAGCAGCGCCTTATCCACTTCATCAATTTGATCGCGTAATGCGGTCAATTCAGCAACCATACCTAACCTCTTAAGCCAGACGCGTCGCCAGCTGGCCGTTTATATCTTTGTGGATCTCACGCAGCAGCGCATCGGTGGTTTCCCAGCTGATGCAGGCATCCGTCACGGACACACCGTACTTCATTGCGCTGCGCGGTTGTTCAGATGATTGATTGCCTTCATGAATATTGCTCTCAATCATCAGACCGATAATAGAACGGTTGCCGTCTTTGATTTGTGCGACCACCGATTCCGCCACCGCAGGCTGACGACGGTAATCTTTGTTCGAATTACCATGACTGCAATCTACCATCAGTGCCGGGCGCAGTCCCGCCTGCTCCATCTCTTTTTCACACTGTGCCACATCTGCCGGGCTGTAGTTTGGCGCTTTACCGCCACGCAGGATCACATGACCGTCCGGATTACCCTGCGTCTGCAGGAGACAAACCTGGCCCGCCTGGTTAATACCTACAAAGCGATGCGGCATGGCCGCGGCGCGCATGGCGTTGATCGCCGTGGCAAGGCTACCGTCGGTCCCGTTTTTAAAACCTACCGGCATCGACAGACCAGACGCCATTTCACGGTGGGTTTGTGATTCCGTGGTACGCGCACCAATCGCAGACCAGCTAAACAGATCGCCCAGGTACTGCGGGCTGTTCGGATCCAGCGCTTCGGTTGCCAGTGGCAGCCCCATGCTGACCAGCTCAACCAGCAGGCGACGCGCAATCTTCAGACCGGCTTCCACATCAAACGAGCCATCCATGTGCGGATCGTTAATCAACCCTTTCCAGCCAACGGTGGTACGTGGCTTCTCAAAATAGACGCGCATCACCAGGTAGAGGCTATCGCTGACCTCCTCCGCTAATGCTTTAAATCGACGAGCGTACTCAATGGCGGTTTCAGGATCGTGAATGGAACAAGGACCACATACCACCAGCAGACGCGGATCGCGGCCAGCGATAATGTCAGAAATGGTCTGGCGCGAGTGCTCAATTTGAGCCTCCTGCGCGGCGCTCAGCGGGAACTCCGCTTTCAGTTGATCCGGTGTAATCAAAACCTGTTCGTCAGTGATATGTACGTTGTTCAGCGCGTCTTTTTGCATGATGGCGATCCTGTAAAGCTCGTTTGCGATAGGTGTTTTCCTCGAAGAGGTGAAACAACGATACCACAACAAGTAAAGATTTCAATCCAAAATACGTACACTTTACTTTACAAAAGCCATTTTACTGCAAAAATCAGCCGACAAAATAGTAAACATAAAATTACACCCCCACTTTCTTTTGCCAGGCTATGCTGAAGAAAAAAGGAGAATGGCTATGCGTTCAATCGCTCTGATGCTGTTGTCGCTGTTTTTATCGGGCTGTCAGATCAATCCTTATACCTTCCAGCCCGACTGGACCAGTCCCAGCTGGTTTGATGCGGGTAAAGAAGACGCCATGAATGGTCTGCCGGTTAAAGATAATCAGACGCTGGCCGATAGTTTTAACGACCCGCAGGTTGATCGTAGTGAATATCTTCGTGGCTACGCCGACGGACAGAAAAAAGTGTGTGAGGAAGGTTTTATTCACGCCTGGGGAGTAGCAGGCAAATCTTTCCCGGCCAGTTGTGATACTGTTGAAAACGCAGCAAAACTGCATGAATCATGGCAACAAGGAATGGATGAAAGTATGCGTTCCAGCAGACTTAATTAAGCCGTTTTTTATACGCCGGAATATATACAACTGTAGGATTTAGCTTAGGTCGTACTCAGTACATTTCTGACATAATGACGGCTTTGATAAACAATGGTATTCTGCCGACAACTCGTAAGGACATCTATTTTCCAGAGCGGTATGGCGGATTCTGGTGAGAAATTCATTCTTGATCTCTTTGTTCCGACTCACTCTGGTGCTAATGCTGTTCTTTATGGTGGGCCCAGCACCGGCAGCCACGTTCACAGAAACCGATAAATCGGTACGTTCGATTGTATCGGGTATTGTGAGCTATACCCGATGGCCGTCACTTTCCGGGCAACCTAAACTCTGCATTTATGCCTCGTCTCACTACACGCAAGCACTGAGCAGCGAAGAGGGGCAAAGCGAGTTACCTTATACTCCCGTCATTGTACGTAACGATCAGGAAGCCCTGTCCGCGACGTGTGATGCTATTTATTTCGGGGCTGAATCGCCTGCAAAACAACTTGAATTAATAAGTCAATATCAGGGCAGAGCATTGCTATTAATCTCAGAGCAGAATCCGGAATGTGTTATTGGCAGTGCATTCTGCCTGATAATCGATCATAACCAGGTCAGATTTTCCGTTAATCTGGATGCATTGGCGCGCAGTGGCGTACGCGTCAATCCGGATGTATTAATGCTGGCACGGAATAAGCAGCATGGATAAAGAAATCACTTCAACGCCACGTCCAACGTTTAAAAGCACGTTGAGACGAATCAGCATGATAAGCGTCATCATCACCATGACGTTAATTTGGCTCCTGCTCTGTTTTGCTTCCGTGGTGACATTAAAGCAATACGCCCAAAAAAATCTCGAATTAACCGGCGCAACAATGAGCCACAGCCTTGAAGCCTCACTGGTGTTTAATGATTCGCTGGCGGCTAACGAAACGCTCGCCACCCTGGGTAAACAGGGCCAGTTTGCCGTGGCTGAGGTTCTTAACGCGCATAAAAAGCGGTTTGCTTACTGGTCCTGGAACCCGGAAGAGAATAACGACACGCTGGGTGCATTGGTTAGCCGCTGGCTGTTCCCCGACCCGGTCGCACAGCCCATCATGCATAACGGTAATGCGATCGGCGAAATTCGCCTGACCGCACGCGATAATCTCATCAGCCATTTCATCTGGTTGTCGTTTGCCGTTCTTACCGGCTGTATTCTTTTTGCCACCGCCGTCGCGCTTACGATTACACAATCTCTGCATCATGGCATGGTCACGGCGCTGCAAAACATCACCGACGTCGTGCATGACGTACGCACCAACCGCAACTTTTCCCGGCGGGTGAAGGATGGTCGCATCGAAGAATTCCACCAGTTTGGCGAAGATTTCAACAGTCTGCTGGATGAAATGGAAGAGTGGCAGCTTAAGCTGCAGGCGAAAAACGCTCAGCTACTGCGTACCGCCATGCACGATCCTCTCACCGGCCTCGCCAATCGGGCGGCGTTTCGTAGCAGCATCGCGGCATTAATGCACGACGCCTCCGCAAAAACCAACACTGCCCTGCTCTTCCTCGACGGTGATAATTTCAAGTTTATTAACGATACCTGGGGACATGCTGCGGGCGATTGCGTCCTGATTGAAGTCGCCCGCCGGATGGTTGAGTTTGGCGATAAGCGTCATCAGTCATACCGCCTTGGCGGTGACGAGTTTGCGATGGTGCTGTACGGCGTGCAGTCTGCCGCAGAGGTTCAACAGATTTGTGCTGCGCTGTCGCAGCAGTTTATGCGCCCGTTCGATCTGCATAACGGGCAGACAGCAACGATGTCACTTAGCATTGGCTTTGCTCTGGCGTGGGAAAGTGCCTCTGTGGAAGCATTACTGGAGCAAGCCGACCGCAACATGTACCAGGATAAAAACCAGCGTACAAAAGCAATAACTTAGAAAGGATACGATATGTTAAAGCGATACTTCGCGCCGTTATTTCTCGCTTCGATGGTACTGACGGGTTGTCAGTCACCGCCTGAAGGTAAATTCTCCCCTGAGCAAATTGCGGCGATGAAGTCATACGGTTTTAACGAACTGAATGGCGACTGGTCTTTGGGCCTGTCAGATACGATCC
This sequence comes from Enterobacter sp. T1-1, assembly GCF_000710795.1. NCBI lineage: Bacteria > Pseudomonadati > Pseudomonadota > Gammaproteobacteria > Enterobacterales > Enterobacteriaceae > Enterobacter > Enterobacter sp. T1-1. Next base: position 13,321 of record NZ_JALW01000007.1, read on the forward strand.
TGTTTGATAAAAATGACGCCAGACTGCGCCCGGAAAGTGAAGCGCAGATCCGCTCCATGGCCTCTCGCCTGGCGGCTACCGGCCTGAAACACGCGCGTATGGATGGCCACACCGATAATTACGGTGAAGAGAGCTACAATGAAGCGCTGTCGTTAAAACGTGCCAATGCAGTGGCTGACGTCTGGGCCAAAGGCGCCAATATCCCGCGCAGCAACCTCACCACGCAGGGATTAGGTAAAAAATATCCGGTTTCCAGCAACAGTACGGCGCAAGGGCGTGCTGAAAACCGTCGGGTCGCGGTGGTCATCAGCACGCCATAGCCTTATTTAATGGATGATTGTGCGAGCGACACGCCAGTTGCCGCTCGCCAGCGTAGCCAGTCAATCAGCATAAACAGCGCCAGGCTCACGCCCATCACCGGCAATGCCAGCCCCAGCAATACGCTGACCACCACCGTGACGGCTTTTCCCCATCCCGGGAGCGCCAGCCAGCACTGACAAAGCGTCTGAAGCGGATCCGCCGTCGATTGCGCCGGACGACGCATCCACCACATCCGGTATCCCCAGACAATCAGCACACACAGCGCCAGGCCAAATGCGACGAGCAGTAACTGGTTAACCAGCCCGAATAAGATCCCCATATGGAAATCCACACCCCAGCGGGTCAGCTTTGCCATTAACGGGAAATCCTCAAAGCGGGTTCTGTCCAGAATTTGCATGGAATTTGGATCCACCGCAACGGCATCCACCTGGGTCGGCCAGCTGCGGTCAATTTCCGTCACGGTCCACGCCTGGTCAGCGCTTTTCGCCGGGCGGATTTCGAGTTTATTCGCATCAATCCCGGCCTGGCGGGCAACGTGCAATACGCCATCGAACTGGGTCAGATCCATCGTCATGTCGGGCATCATCATGCCAGCATGATGCCCATGGTGTTCAGCGTGCTCATCCATCGTGACGGGCTCACCCGAAAGCGTGGTGTTCACCTGCGGCGTGAGCCAGTTCATCTGCGCGCGCAGTTTATCCACGTTGCCGCCCGCCCACTGGGACCACGTCAGGCCGGTCGCAGAAAACAGCAACATTCCCCCCAGCAGCACCCAGCCCAGCGTGACATGCAGGCGACGCCGGTTCTGAAAACGATTGTTGAGCCGACGTTTTGGCCGGGTATAAAACCACAGCGCAATCCCGCCCAGCGCGGCGACCCACATCCACGAGGCGGCCAGCTCGCTGTAGAGCCGACCAACGTTACCCAGCATCAGGGACGTATGCAGATAATCAATAGTCTGGCGTAGCGGTAAAATCCCGCTGGTGCCATACACGGTCATATCGCCACGCACCGCAAGAGTAACGGGATCGATAAAAATAGCGCGGGTCTCCGATGGGCCAAGCGACGGGTCGGCAAACATCACCCGGGTGGTTTCACCCGCAGCCAGGCCAGGACGAACGGCGTATAAACGCAGATCGGTGCTGATGTTTTTTTCCGCCACGGCGATCTGTTCCGCCAGCGGTTGGAGTTCCCCCACGGAATCCGTATGGAGCGCGTGCCGGTACAGGATATTTTCCAGCTGCGGTGTCGCCACGTACAGCGTACCGGTCAGCGCGGCGAAGAAGATAAATGGGCCGACAAACAGCCCGACATAGAAATGGAGTCGACGCAGCAGGTTTCCCCATGCCGCGCGCGGAGTGCAGGTAGTCATACTTTTCCTTTTTAAGGCAAAAAGTTATCGATATTTTTTAAAGGGAAAAAGCAGACTGCCGCGGCGGCGCGCGGGTATCAGGATAAAGCCAGGGGAAAAAGTGCCAGTGGCTGACCGCCTGACGCGGCGTCCTGACACGCAGCCTTTGCAGCACGATACTGAGCAGCACAATCAGCGCAAGTATCATGCCCGGCACGTGGGCTAATAGCACGCAGTAGCCACAGGCTTCCGCATAGTCAACCGGCATGCTGTGCTGCTTATCGCCGTGGTGCTCATCCATCGACATCATGCTCATGTCATGGTGCATCCCCGGCATGGCACTCATGGGATCTTTTTGCAGCGAGACGGAGATCAGCGGTGCGATCACGATCAGCAGGATCGCAAACAGCGCGGTCAATGCCGCTGCGCGTTTCCAGTTATGCTGATGCAGTACGTTAATCACTTACCCTCCACGGAAGAGGCCAGCATTGTAAATGATTTATGACGAAAGGGTTAACACGAGAGATGCGATGGGATAAAAAAAGGGCCAGCCTTTCGGCCAGCCCTTTCTAACAGGATGTCGCTTAAGCGAATCTTAGTTCAGACGCTCTTTAATACGAGCAGACTTACCAGTACGCTCACGCAGGTAGTACAGTTTAGCTTTACGTACAGCACCACGACGTTTAACAGCAATGCTGTCAACTACCGGAGAGTGAGTCTGGAAGACACGCTCAACGCCTTCGCCGTTGGAAATTTTACGAACAGTGAATGCAGAGTGCAGACCGCGGTTACGAATAGCGATAACCACGCCCTCGAATGCCTGCAGACGTTTTTTGGAACCTTCAACAACCCATACTTTCACTTCCACGGTGTCACCTGGACGGAAGGAAGGTACGTCCTGCTTCATCTGCTCTTGTTCAAGTTGCTTAATAATGTTGCTCATAATTTAATCTCTTATCCTGGGTAAACTGATATTCGGGAGCGTATTACGCATTCCCATCATGTTCATGCTGCTGTTGCGCGTGTTCAGTTTTGAACTCGGCCAGCAACTTTGCTTGCTCTTCAGTCAGAGCCAGGTTTTCCAGAAGTTCAGGTCTTCTAAGCCAGGTTCGGCCCAGCGACTGCTTCAAACGCCAGCGACGTATCTCAGCATGGTTTCCTGACAGTAACACTGCCGGGACTTCCATCCCTTCTAACACTTCAGGACGGGTATAGTGTGGACAGTCCAGCAACCCATCGGCAAAGGAATCTTCCGTTGCCGAAGCTTCATGGCCCAGTACTCCCGGAATGAACCGGGCGACGGAGTCAATCAGCGTCATTGCGGGTAACTCACCACCGCTGAGAACGTAATCGCCGATAGACCATTCTTCGTCAATCTCGGTTTGAATTACGCGCTCATCTATCCCTTCGTAGCGACCACAGACCAGAATCAGTTTTTGATTCGTCGCCAGTTCGCTGACGCCCGCTTGATCAAGCTTGCGTCCCTGAGGTGACAGATAAATCACCTTTGCGCCTTCACCTGCCGCGGCTTTTGCTGTGTGAATGGCGTCCCGTAAGGGTTGCACCATCATTAACATCCCCGGTCCGCCGCCGTAAGGACGATCGTCCACGGTACGGTGCCGGTCATGCGTGAAGTCACGAGGACTCCAGCTCTGGATGCTCAGCAGGCCATTCTTTACTGCCCGGCCAGTTACCCCGTAATCGGTAATCGCGCGGAACATTTCAGGAAACAGGCTAATTATGCCAATCCACATAGCGCCGTCTTTTACCGTTTATCCGGAGAATTTAAAAACCAGGATCCCAATCTACTTCAATCGTTTGAGTAGCGAGATCGACTTTCTTGATAACCTGTCCATCGAGGAACGGAACCAACCGCTCCTTGATGCCAAATGCATCTTTCAGGTTTGCCTTAATGACGAGAACGTCATTGGACCCGGTTTCCATCATGTCGATGACTTTCCCCAGGCTGTAGCCTTCAGTAGTGACTACCTGGCAACCCATAAGGTCTTTCCAGTAATAGTCGCCTTCTTCGAGCTCCGGCAACTGCGACGAATCCACGACAATTTCACAATTAGTCAGTGCATTCGCGGCATCACGATCGTCAACGCCTTTCAGCTTGATGATGATGTCCTGATTGTGGTGACGCCAGCTTTCCAGCTCGACCTCTTCCCACTTACCGCCTTTCTGAATAAACCAGGGCTGGTAATTAAAAATGCTATCAGCGTCTTCAGTGGAGGAAAACACTCTGAGCCAACCACGGATACCGTAGCAAGAACCCATTTTGCCCAATACAATCGGTTCAACAGGTGCTTTATTGCTCATCATGACCACCGTGACAGATTAAGCTGCTTTGTTTGCTGCTTTGATCAGCGTAGCAACGCGATCGGAAACAGTCGCGCCCTGGCCAACCCAGTGAGCGATACGATCCAGATCCAGACGAGTTTCTTCTTCTGCGCCAGCGGCCAGTGGGTTGAAGAAACCAACGCGCTCGATGAAGCGACCGTTGCGTGCATTACGGCTGTCAGTCACAACAACCTGGTAGAACGGACGCTTTTTAGCGCCGTGACGTGCTAAACGAATAGTTACCATAACATCCTCTTGTGTGAATAAAACAACCGGGCCCCATCGAGGAACGGAGCCCGGGTGTCATATTAAAAGCCCGAAAATTTTACTCATTTTCGGGCAAAAAGCAATCTCAAAAGCGATTATCGCCCAGGAAAACCGGGTGGCATCATGCCTTTCATGCCACGCATCATTTTCGCCATGCCGCCTTTCTTCATTTTCTTCATCATGCGCTGCATGTCGTCGAACTGTTTCAGAAGGCGGTTAACGTCCTGCACCTGCATGCCGCAACCGGCTGCGATACGGCGCTTACGGGAACCTTTGATGATATCCGGGTTAGCGCGCTCTTTGAGGGTCATTGAGTTGATGATCGCCTCCATACGCACCAGCACCTTGTCATCCATCTGCGCTTTTACGTTGTCTGGGATCTGGCCCATGCCCGGCAGTTTGCCCATCAGGCTTGCCATGCCGCCCATGTTTTTCATCTGACGCAGCTGCTCAAGGAAGTCGGTCAGATCGAAACCGTCGCCTTTTTTCAGCTTGCTGGCCAGCTTCTCGGCCTGCGCACGGTCAACTTTGCTCTCGATATCTTCAATCAGCGACAGCACGTCGCCCATGCCGAGGATACGGGAGGCAATACGGTCCGGGTGGAACGGCTCCAGCGCTTCGGTTTTTTCGCCCACACCGAGGAATTTGATCGGCTTACCGGTGATATGACGAATAGAAAGCGCCGCACCGCCGCGGGCGTCACCGTCCACTTTGGTCAGCACCACGCCAGTTAACGGCAGCGCTTCGTTGAACGCTTTCGCGGTGTTCGCCGCATCCTGACCGGTCATGGCGTCAACCACAAACAGGGTCTCTACCGGGTTGATAGAAGCATGCACCTGTTTGATTTCGTCCATCATCGCTTCGTCGACGTGCAGACGACCGGCGGTATCCACCAGCAGCACGTCGTAGAACTTCAGCTTCGCCTCTTTCAGCGCTGCGTTCACGATGTCGACTGGCTTCTGTGCCACGTCAGACGGGAAGAAATCGACCCCAACCTGCTGCGCCAGGGTCTCCAGCTGTTTGATCGCCGCCGGGCGATAAACGTCCGCAGAAACCACCAGCACTTTTTTCTTGTGCTTCTCGCGCAGGAATTTACCCAGCTTACCGACGCTGGTGGTTTTACCCGCCCCCTGCAGACCCGCCATCAACACGACGGCCGGAGGCTGAGCCGCCAGGTTCAGGACCTGGTTCTCTTCGCCCATCGCCGAAACCAGTTCGTTACGAACGATTTTGACGAACTCCTGACCCGGGGTCAGGCTCTTGTTAACTTCATGACCAACCGCCTTCTCTTTAACGCGGTTGATAAAATCACGAACAACCGGCAACGCGACGTCTGCTTCCAGCAGCGCCATGCGCACTTCGCGCAGCGTTTCCTTGATGTTGTCTTCGGTAAGGCGTCCGCGGCCGCTGATGTTGCGCAGCGTGCGCGACAAACGATCGGTTAAATTATCAAACATTGTCTCTCGCCTGAGTAGAAACGTTGGGCCGCCATGAGCGACACATACACAGAATTTTGCCGGAGTATAACATGAAGGCGCCTTTGTTGTTATGCAACGGTTGGAGCAGGCGTCACGTAACGTTATACTGCTTCTCTTTCTTATTAAGACAACTGTCGATGCCTATATGCCTGTTTTCGCACTGATCGCCCTTGTTGCCTACTCTGTCAGCCTTGCGCTGATCATTCCCGGACTGCTGCAAAAAAACAGCGGCTGGCGGCGCATGGCTATTCTGTCGGCGGTGATCGCACTGATTAGTCACGCTTTTGCGCTGGAATCGCGCATCATTCCCGGTGACGGCAGCGTGCAAAACCTGAGCGTGCTGAACGTCGGTTCGCTGGTTAGCCTGATGATCTGTACGGTGATGACCATTGTCGCCTCTAAGAATCGCGGCTGGTTGTTGCTGCCCATTGTTTATGCCTTCGCGCTGATCAATCTGGCCTTGGCTACCTTTATGCCCAATGAGTTCATTACGCATCTGGAAGCCACGCCGGGCATGCTGGTGCACATCGGCCTGTCGCTGTTCTCTTACGCAACGCTGATCATTGCCGCGCTCTATGCCATGCAGCTCGCCTGGATTGACTACCAGTTGAAAAACAAAAAACTGGCGTTTAACCATGAGATGCCGCCGCTGATGGTCATTGAGCGTAAGATGTTCCACATCACCCAGGTCGGCGTAGTATTATTGACCTTAACGCTCTGCACTGGCCTGTTTTATATGAAAAACCTGTTCAGCGTGGAGAATATCGACAAAGCGGTGCTCTCCATCATCGCGTGGTTTGTCTATATTGTGCTGTTATGGGGCCATTATCATGAGGGCTGGCGCGGTCGTCGCGTGGTCTGGTTCAATGTCGCGGGTGCGGGCATACTCACCCTTGCCTATTTCGGAAGTCGCTTCATACAGCAATTTGCTGGCTAAGTAACAAAGGAGTTCCCCCTGGAACACATCTCTACCACCACGCTGATCGTTACGCTGATCGTCATGGTGGTCATCTCCGCCTATTTCTCTGGCTCGGAAACCGGCATGATGACCTTAAACCGCTACCGGTTACGTCATCGTGCTAAACAGGGTAATCGTGCCGCACGTCGCGTTGAAAAGCTGCTCCGTAAACCGGATCGCCTGATAAGCCTGGTGCTTATCGGTAACAACCTCGTCAATATCCTCGCCTCTGCGCTGGGCACCATTGTCGGGATGCGCCTGTACGGCAACGCCGGGGTCGCGATTGCTACCGGCGTACTGACGTTTGTGGTGCTGGTGTTTGCGGAAGTGCTGCCCAAAACCATCGCTGCGCTTTACCCGGAAAAAGTGGCTTACCCGAGCAGCTTCCTGCTGGCACCGCTGCTGATCCTGATGATGCCGCTGGTCTGGCTGTTGAATATGGTCACCCGTATCCTGATGCGCATGGTCGGCATCAAAGCCGACGTCGCCATCAGCAGTGCACTCAGCAAAGACGAGCTGCGCACCATCGTGAACGAATCCCGCTCGCAGATTTCACGCCGCAATCAGGACATGCTCCTGTCGGTGCTGGATCTGGAAAAGGTCAGCGTTAACGACATTATGGTGCCGCGTAACGAAATCGTCGGGATTGATATTAACGACGACTGGAAGGCCATCGTCCGCCAGCTGACCCACTCCCCGCACGGACGCATTGTGCTGTATCGCGACTCCCTGGACGACGCCATCAGTATGCTGCGCGTGCGGGAAGCCTATCGCCTGATGACCGAGAAAAAAGAGTTCACTAAAGAGGTGATGCTGCGCGCCGCCGACGAGATTTACTACGTGCCGGAAGGAACGCCGCTCAGCACGCAGCTGGTGAAATTCCAGCGTAACAAGAAGAAAGTCGGCCTGGTGGTCGATGAGTATGGCGATATTCAGGGGCTGGTGACGGTCGAAGATATTCTGGAAGAGATTGTTGGAGACTTTACCACCTCCATGTCCCCTTCTCTTGCGGAAGAGGTCACACCGCAAAACGACGGTTCGGTGCTGATTGACGGCAGCGCGAATATTCGCGAACTCAATAAAGCCTTTAACTGGCATCTGCCGGAAGATGAGGCTCGCACCATGAACGGGATGATTCTGGAAGCACTGGAAGAGATCCCGGCGGCGGGCACGCGGGTGCGCATTGAACAGTATGATATTGATATCCTGGACGTGCAGGACAATATGATTAAGCAGGTGAAGGTCCTGCCTGTTAAACCACTGCGCGAAAGTATCGCGGAATAAAGTTGTAGGCCGGGCAAGGCGAAGCCGCCGCCCGGCACTACGGGACGGCAAATTACGCTTTCGCTTTCGCCACGGTTACCATCGCAGCACGGATGGTACGGCCGTTTAGGGTATACCCTTTCTGCATCACGCCCAGCACTTTACCGGCTTCAACGTCTTCTGATTCCACCATCGCAATTGCCTGGTGTACGTTAGGATCCAGCGGGACGTCGGTATCGGCAATCACTTCCACACCAAACTTACGCACCACGTCTAGCATGGATTTCAGCGTCAGTTCGATACCCTCGATCATCGCCGCGTTGTCCGGATTCGCTTTATCAGCCACTTCCAGCGCGCGATCGAGGCTGTCGATTACCGGCAGCAGTTCGTTGACGAATTTCTCCAGCGCAAACTTATGCGCCTTTTCAACGTCCTGTTCGGTACGACGACGCAGGTTTTCCATTTCCGCCTTGATGCGCAGAACACTGTCGCGTTCGCGATTCTGTGCTTCTACCAGTTGGGCTTCCAGATTCGCAATTTTTTCATCGCGCGGGTCCACCTGCTCAGCAGATGCGTCTGGCTCTACAGCCTCAACTTCATCGTGCTGTTCCGTGATAATTTCTTCAGGGGCTTGCCCCTCAGGCGTTTTCTGTTCTTTACTACTCATGAATTTCTCCGCGTTTTTCTGCATTCATCTCGCTAACTTCGCTTATTATGGGGATCAGTTTCCTGGATTCAAGGGAACAAGAGAGATTGTCATCATTCATCAGGCACAAGGACCTCCAGAAAATGAATAATCATTTCAGGTGTATTGGGATCGTCGGGCACCCGCGTCACCCTACGGCATTGACGACACATGAAATGTTGTATCGCTGGCTGTGTAGCAAAGGCTATGAAGTGATGGTTGAGCAGCAGATCGCTCAGGAGCTGCAGCTTAAGAGCGTCAAAACCGGCACGCTGGCAGAGATTGGACAGCAGGCGGATCTTGCCGTGGTGGTCGGCGGCGACGGCAACATGCTCGGCGCGGCTCGCACGCTGGCGCGCTACGACATAAAAGTCATCGGCATCAACCGTGGCAATCTCGGTTTTCTGACTGACCTCGACCCGGACAACGCGCAGCAGCAGCTGGCCGATGTGCTGGAAGGACATTACATCAGCGAAAAACGTTTTTTACTGGAAGCGCAGGTGTGTCAGCAGGACTGCCAGAAACGCATCAGTACCGCCATTAACGAGGTGGTACTTCACCCCGGCAAAGTGGCGCATATGATTGAGTTCGAAGTGTATATCGATGAAATCTTCGCGTTCTCCCAGCGCTCTGACGGGCTGATTATCTCCACGCCGACGGGCTCGACCGCCTATTCGCTTTCCGCGGGAGGACCAATCCTGACGCCTTCGCTGGATGCCATTACGCTGGTGCCGATGTTCCCGCACACCCTCTCTGCCCGCCCGCTGGTGATTAACGGCAGCAGCACCATCCGGCTGCGTTTCTCGCACCGCCGTAATGACCTGGAGATCAGCTGCGACAGCCAGATCGCGCTGCCTATTCAGGAAGGTGAAGATGTACTGATTCGTCGGTGTGATTATCACCTGAATCTTATTCACCCGAAAGATTATAGCTATTTCAATACATTAAGCTCGAAGCTTGGCTGGTCAAAAAAATTGTTCTGATTTTGCATCCAGTACTTTACTGTATAAAAAACCAGTTTATACTGTATGAAAACACAGTTATGGTTTTTCATACAGGAAAACAATTATGCTGGCACAACTGACCATCAGCAACTTTGCCATTGTTCGTGAGCTTGAGATCGATTTCCACAGCGGCATGACGGCGATCACCGGGGAAACCGGTGCGGGTAAATCCATTGCCATTGATGCCCTCGGCTTGTGCCTTGGCGGGCGTGCTGAGGGTGACATGGTGCGCATGGGCGCCAACCGTGCTGACCTCTGTGCTCGCTTCTCCCTGAAAGACACCCCTGCAGCCCTGCGCTGGCTCGAAGAAAACCAGCTTGAAGATGGACGTGAGTGTTTACTTCGTCGCGTTATCAACAGCGACGGTCGTTCACGCGGTTTTATCAACGGCACGGCGGTACCGCTTTCTCAGCTTCGCGAGCTGGGTCAGTTGCTTATTCAGATCCATGGTCAGCACGCGCATCAGCAGCTGGTTAAGCCGGAGCAGCAAAAATCACTGCTCGATGGCTATGCAGGTGAGTATGCACTTACTCAGTTGATGGCAGAACACTATCGCCAGTGGCACCAGAGCTGTCGCGAGCTGGCTCAGCACCAGCAGCAAAGCCAGGAGCGTGCCGCACGCGCCGAGCTGCTGGAGTATCAGCTCAAAGAGCTGAACGAGTTTAATCCGCAGGCGGGTGAGTTCGAACTTATTGACGAAGAGTACAAGCGTCTGGCCAACAGTGGCCATCTGCTCTCTACCAGCCAGAACGCCCTCACCTTACTGGCAGATGGCGAAGACGTTAATCTGCAAAGCCAGCTGTATAACGTGCGTCAGCTTGTTACCGAGCTGGCGGGCATGGACAGCAAACTGTCCGGCGTGCTGGATATGCTGGAAGAGGCGGCGATTCAAATCTCTGAAGCCGGTGATGAACTGCGCCACTACTGTGAACGTCTGGATCTCGATCCCAATCGCCTGTTTGAGCTGGAACAGCGCATTTCCCGTCAGATTTCTCTGGCGCGCAAGCACCACGTCACGCCGGAAGAGTTGCCTGCTTTTTATCAGTCTCTCCTTGATGAACAGCAGCAACTTGACGATCAGGCTGATTCACTGGAAACGCTGACTCTGGCAGTAAACCAGCACCATCAGCAGGCGCTGACCACGGCGAAAAAGCTGCATGATGTTCGTCAGCATTATGCTCAGGAACTCAGCCAGCACATCACCGACAGTATGCATACGCTGGCGATGCCGCACGGCATATTCACGATTGATGTCCACTTCCAAGAGAACTCCCTGACGGCGGAAGGCGCGGATCGCATCGAATTCCATGTCACCACCAACCCAGGCCAGCCGTTACAGCCTATTTCCAAAGTGGCATCCGGCGGTGAGCTCTCCCGTATTGCTCTGGCGATCCAGGTTATCACCGCCCGTAAAATGGAAACCCCAGCCCTGATTTTCGATGAAGTGGATGTGGGGATCAGCGGCCCGACGGCGGCGGTAGTGGGTAAACTGCTGCGCCAGCTGGGTGAATCGACTCAGGTGATGTGCGTCACCCACCTGCCGCAGGTGGCAGGCTGTGGTCATCATCACTTTATCGTCAGCAAAGAAACGGACGGTGAAATGACCGAAACGCACATGAAACCGCTGGATAAACGCTCACGCCTGCAGGAGCTGGCTCGTCTGCTGGGAGGCAGCGAAGTCACCCGCAATACGCTCGCGAATGCGAAAGAACTGCTGGCGGCATAAACTTTTTCGGGATCTCAGGGTCATACAGAACAACAAAAACGCCGCCAGACCGGTTTCAAAGTGGGGCAAGGTCTATTATCATCGGCATATTACATATGAGCCGCGTACTGCTCGGGCCCGAAAAGGAATCAAATCACTATGCGCTGTAAAACGCTGACCGCTGCCGCTGCGGTTCTTCTGATGTTGACCGCAGGCTGTTCCACTCTGGAGAAAGTGGTTTACCGTCCTGACATCAACCAGGGGAACTACCTTACCCCTAACGATGTGTCTAAAATCCGTGTAGGGATGACACAACAGCAGGTCGCTTATGCACTGGGAACCCCGATGATGTCCGATCCGTTCGGCACCAACACCTGGTTCTATGTATTCCGTCAGCAGCCAGGCCACGAGGATGTGACCCAGCAGACGCTGACGCTGACCTTCAGCAGCGCTGGTGTGTTGACCAACATCGACAACAAGCCTGCCCTGACCAAATAATCCGGCGTCAGAAATGCAAAAAGGTGCTCAATGAGCACCTTTTTTGTATCGACATTTCGCACTGGATCGTAGCCACGGTAAGCGCAGCGCCACCGGGAGAAGAAAGCACTACTTAGCTGATTTCTCCGCACGCTGGCGACGTAGCTCTTTCGGGTCGGCAATCAGCGGGCGATAAATCTCCACCCGGTCGCCCTCTTTCAGCACATCACCCAGCTTCACCGGACGGCTGTAAATGCCGACTTTATTTTTTGCCAGATCGATATCGCGACGAAGCTCCAGAATGCCAGAAGCTCGGATAGCCGCCTCAACGGTTGCGCCCTCTTCCAGCGTCACGCGCTGCAGATACTGCTTCTCCGGCAACGCATAGACCACTTCCACAGCTATCTTATGCGACACTGTAGACCTCTTTGGCGCGGGTCGTGAACGCCTGAACCATATTGGACGCCAGCTCTTTGAAGATGCGGCCAAACGCCAGCTCAATCAGCTTATTGGTAAACTCAAAGTCCAGATGGAACTCGATGCGGCAGGCATCAGCGCTCAGCGGCGTAAACTTCCAGCCTCCCATCAGGGTCTTGAATGGACCATCCACCAGATGCATCAAAATACTCTGATTGTTCGTCAGCGTATTGCGGGTGGTGAACGTCTTGCTGATCCCCGCTTTGGAGACATCCACCGCCGCCGTCATCTGCGTCGGGCCAGACTCCAGAACGCGGCTCCCGGTACACCCAGGGATAAATTCTGGATAAGACTGAACATCGTTCACTAACTGATACATTTGTTCCGCGCTGTAAGGTACAAGCGCAGTACGGCTAATCTGAGGCATAGCATTTCCCATGGTCACACAACGGACAAATAATAACATTTATCACCTGTTAAAAAAACGCTAAGCCTCATCTCGTGCTAAGATAGCGCGTTAGACCTCACAGGACGCAATGAGGTGACTTTTTGAAATCAGATTACCGACGGCTTTACGACACTTATGACGAAGAAAAAAGCACATAAACCAGGCTCGGCGACCATTGCGCTCAACAAGCGTGCTCGCCATGAGTATTTCATTGAAGAAGAATTTGAAGCTGGCCTTGCCCTGCAGGGCTGGGAAGTAAAATCGCTGCGCGCCGGGAAAGCCAACATCGGCGATAGCTATGTGATCCTGAAAGATGGCGAAGCCTTCCTGTTCGGTGCCAACTTTACGCCGCTGACCGTCGCCTCTTCGCACTACGTGTGTGACCCAACGCGTACCCGTAAGCTGCTGCTGAACAAGCGTGAACTGGAATCCCTCTACGGGCGCATTAACCGTGAAGGCTTTACCGTGGTCGCGCTGTCGCTGTACTGGAAAAACGCCTGGTGCAAAGTGAAAGTTGGCGTTGCCAAAGGTAAAAAACAGCACGACAAACGTACTGACCTGAAAGAGCGCGAATGGCAGCTCGACAAAGCGCGCATTATGAAAAACGCAGGACGTTGATTCTGCACACTTATTGTACTATTCAATAAGTTAGCGTTCCGGGCTGGTATCCAGGAAGTGAAATCTGGTATACTGAGTTCAACACTATTGGGGCTGATTCTGGATTCGACGGGATTTGCGAAACCCAAGGTGCATGCCGAGGGGCGGTTTGCCTCGTTAAAAGCCGCAAAAAAATAGTCGCAAACGACGAAAACTACGCTTTAGCAGCTTAATAACCTGCTCTGAGCCCTCTCTCCCTAGCTTCCGCTCTTAAGACGGGGATCAAAGAGAGGTCAAACCCAAAAGAGATCGCGTGGAAGCCCTGCCTGGGGTTGAAGCGTTAAAACTAATCAGGCTAGTTCGTTAGTGGCGTGTCTGTCCGCAGCTGGCGTGCGAATGTAAAGACAAACTAAGCATGTAGTACCGAGGATGTAGAAATTTCGGACGCGGGTTCAACTCCCGCCAGCTCCACCAAAATTCTCCATCGGTGATTACCAGAGTCATCCGATGAAGTCCTAAGAGCCCGCACGGCGCAAGCCCTGCGGGCTTTTTTGTGTCTGTCTTGTCCGAGAATATCCGGCTAAATCCGGTGATTATTGGTATACATTTAGCTATACCAATTCATGAAGGAGCGGCCATAGTGCCACGGACTACACACCCGCTGACCAAAACCGAAGTCCTGCGCGCTAAAACGTTAGAGAAGGTTCCAACGCTGCGTGTTGGCAACGGGCTTTTCTGATAGTGAAAACCATTGGCAAGAAACACTGGCGATTTCGATATCTACGTCCGGCAACAAAGCAGCTGAGCATGATGGGGCTAGGTGCCTTCCCCGCCCTTTCGCTGGCTGATCCCCGAGGGTTGAGATCGGATTACCTTGCCTTATTAGCTAATGGCATAACCCCCAAGTTCAGGCTGAAGTTGTTTAAGAACAGCAACAGATAGCTCTAGACAGTATTTTTTCGACTGTTTCGGGATACTGGTTCCAGCTCAAAAGCAAAAGCGTTACTCCTGATTACGCAAAGGACATTTGGCGTTCATTGGAGAAAGACGTATTCCCTGCTATTGGTGAGATCCCCGTTTAGCAAATCAAAGCCCGGGCTCTAGAGCCAATCAAAACTTGTGGGGCGATTGAGACTGTACGTCGACTGGTGCAGGTGCAGCGCATTAACGAGATAATGATTTATGCTGTAATCACTGGCCTGATTGATGCTAATCCAGCATCAAGTGTAGGGATGGCCTTCTAGAAGTCAAAAAAACAAAACATGCCAACGCTGCGGCCAGAAGAATTGACGAAACTAATACGTTCTTTAATCATGTCAAATCTGTCTATTCCGACTCGCAGTCTCATTGAATATCAACTACTGACGCTTGTGCGTCCTTCAGAGGCCTCTGGTGCTCGTTGGGCAGAGATCGATCTCAAAACAAAACTCAGGAGTGTTCCAGCGGAACGGATGAAGGCAAAGCGTGAGCATATAGTGCCTCTATCTCCACAGGCATTAGAGATTCTGGAAGTGATGAAACCAATCTATGCGCATCGTGAACATGTTTTACCGAGCAGAAATGACCCAAAGCAAGCAATGAATAGCCAGACTGCAAATGCTGCTTTAAAGAGAATCGGATATGGTGGTAAATTGGTTGCCCGTAGGCTACGGGCTATTGCACGCACAGCGCACAATGAAGGAGGGTTTAATGCGGATGTAATTGAGTCAGCATTAGCTCATTGTGACAGGAATGAGGTTCGCCGTGCTTATAACCGTTCATATAACTTCAAAAAAGGAGTGAATTGATGCTATGGTGAGGGAGTCATGCTAGAAACTAAAAATATATTAAAACGGCGTCTTAAATATTTAAGACAGTTATTTTAACGAAAGGTATCGAAGGCAAAAAATGCATGTAAGTGAAAGATACATGGCTTTTTTAGATGAAATTCGCGCACTGCCTAGTGACGTTGAATCATTAAAGGATTTCTGTCGAAGAAAAATAATCCATGGCACACCATTCGTATTTAAGGAAAGAGAAGATGATTATTATTACTTCTTAAAGCAAATTGCAACAAAATTCTCAATACCTTTTAACAGCATACATATTTCCGGCTCCGGAAAACTTGGATTCTCATTTATTAAGAAGACGGACTTTAGCCTGAACTCAGATATTGACGTTGCGATAATATCGAATTTTCTTTTTGATAAAGTAATGAATATAGTAGGCGACTTTCAAATATCACTCAGGCAAAGTAACGTTTTTTTGACCGCTCGACAGCAAGAATTTTATTTCGAATTCCTTAAGTATTCAGCTATGGGATGGATAAGACCTGATTTATTACCCATAAAATCTTATCCTAACGAATTTAGAAGCGATTGGTTTGATTTTTTTAATAGCATTTCATATAAGAATTGCATAGCTGGAAACTATAAGGTTACAGCTGGTGTGTTCAAATCTTATGAATGCTTTGAAAAGTATACTCTTACCGGTCTAGATAAACTTACAATCAAACTACTTTGAGTTGACCATATGAAAATTGAGACAAATAGCATCACGCCAAGAGTTTCTGATCTTTATAAACAAATAAGAGATGGTTCTCTAATTTTAAAACCACCTTTTCAAAGGAACTTTGTATGGACAATGCGACATCAAGAAGAGTTCATCGACACCATACTCAAGGGTTTCCCGTTCCCAGAGGTATATGTATGCGATGGTGAGATAGATACAATTAGCTTCAACTCGACTACCCTTGTAATAGACGGGCAACAGCGACTAACTACGATTAAAAGATATATAGAGGGTGACGGTTCCGACGAATTCAAAAAAATCCCTAAATACGCTGACCTTTCAAACGAAGAAAAAGAATCATTCCTTGGTTATAAAGTTGTTGTTCGTAACATTGGTAATGTAGAAGAACATATTATTAGAGAGGTATTCAGGCGAATAAACTTAACGAAGTTTAGCCTTGATGCAATTGAAATTCAGAATGCAATTTATGATGGGGAATTCATTCAAACGGCTAAAGATATTTTAGATTCTGTAGATATTAAAGATTATGGAGTATTAAAGACTTCAGAGTTAGATAGGATGGCTGATCTTCATTATATTTTATTGATAATGGCAACTATTGAAAATGGTGGGTATTTCTCCCAAGATGGTGAACTTGAAAATATTATTAATAAATTCAATGAGCAGTATCCGAAAAAAGAATATATGACTAAAGTGTTAGTAAATGCATTCTCATTAATTGACAAATCAAACTTACCGCCAGATTCGGTTTGGTTTAGAAAATCAAATTTCTTCTCTTTATTGGTTGAACTGTCTGGATTTATAATTCAGCGAAACGAAAAAACTAAGACAACAGATCCAGTCAAAGTTTTACCTGTTGTAGATACTCTCTCGGCATTACTTAATACTTTTTCCTCAAATCTTTATAAATACAAAGACACTCAGTCCCCATATAAAGAGTATTACCCTTGTATGTATCAAGGTACTAACAATCGTAAATCGAGAATAATTCGTTCAGAAACAATTCAAAAAATGATACTTTCTAAGCTTTAAGTATATAACTAAGGGCAGTCTTAATTTGACTGCCCATATTTTGTTTAGTCCAATTTCAAAATCACAATTACAATTCCAGCGCATAATGCTCTCCCCGCCCCGCCTGTCCGCTTAAGGGACCGCTTATAATGCAAGTGCATGATCGGCCTCAGAGTAAGTCAGTGCTGCCGCGGGAGGGGAATTCAGTGTCGGTAAACGCATGCAAAACTCTGCACCTTCTCCATGCATGGCTTTTTTACGGGAAAACAGCAGGACTTTCTGGAATTGTTGAAAGGACAACTGCGCGGCCAGTTCTGCGCGTCGGCGGGGGTAATTCAGGCTCTGTACAGGTGTGAATTTTTCACGATTATCATCCCACGAAGCCGCGTCTAGCCTGAATCCGATGGTCGTTAAAATGCCATTATCCTGCACCGAATAATTAATTTTTTCACCGGCGGCCAGCCAGACCTGTAACGCCTCACGAAGATAGTCGACTGAGTGCTGCATGGCACAGCGCTGAATGGCGGAATGCTGCCCGGAATAATTCATCAGCTCGGGGACAAGGGCGGCGGCGTACTCCGCGCCGTGCGCCTGCATAAAATCATTCAGACGGTTACCTGCACCTATTCATGCGAGTGAAGCAAGCTTTACTCGGTATGCCTTTTCGACCTACGTTAGTTCATCCCTGAGTTGCAGCCGGGTGGAAATGCTTGCCGGACTCCTCATACCTTTGAGTAGCGTCAGTACGATCACTTTAGTCTCTTCGGATGGCTGTCCATACTTGTGCGCCAGCACATTAAACGGCTACCGCCCATTTAGACATAGCAGCACTATTATTGCCCAAAAGATAGTGAGAATCAGCATTGAGTACTATGTCAGAAAGTATCTCTTCCGGCATCAGTTAATAATACATCGTCAGAGACATGCAGTTCTTTATTACTTGTATCACTAATTGAATACAATTCGGCTGGGGCGTTACAGCATATCACAAAGATAGCAAAGAGGTCTTTCCTGGATTATGAAAATTGCTGCTGCATAGCAAGAATATATACAAACGAATATAGATTGTTATATGCTCTTGGCCGGTGCTACCGTAAATCGTACATGAGGGTAATAATGGATATTTCGCTTCTTACAGGACAACGGACTAACGCATGGTCAGCGACCATGATTAATCTTGAAGCTAGAAAACTCATTAACACAGCAAACATGGTAGCGGCTAGCTACCTCAAAGATGGGCTCACCAGAATTCAGTTCATGGAAGACATTAAGTCTTTCATCACTGAGCAATTTTCTCTTGCCCGCAAAGCGAAGTCTGAGGAAGAAGGGATTTCCTACATAAAAAATCTAAGGGCAGAGAACGAAAATCTTCTTGAACAGGATCGTCTACTCAGGACGAAAGCTGCACAGATTTATGCCAAAGTTGAATTCATCAAGGAAAACAACAAAATCGTTGGCTATGTGATCTCCGCTGTGCAGGTTGTTGTTGCAGGTTTACAAGCCGCAGGTGGATTGATCCTTGCTAGTTCAATGACACCCGTCGGGGTCTTGTTGGGTGCCACATTAGTGATTGATGCGGCAAATACCGTATCCAGAGAAGTAAATAATCAATTACTGAACAAACCTGGGTCACAAGGGTTTGTTGCTGACACAGCGATGTCAGTAGCGGAGTTTATGGGATTTCGCAGTGAAACAGGTCTGGCAGCCTATAAAACGGTAAGTCTTGCTGCAAATGCGTACAGCGTATTCGGTTTACTTCGAAAACCAGGCTCCTGGCGCCTGTTTTATTTTATGCGCTCAGATTTTTACAGAAAAATGGACTCAATGAGTCGGCCAAAACTTACCATGAAAATCATCGGATATGGCATAAACGCAAAAATCGTTTTCGACTTACTGACTATTGATAATCCTTCTTAAACCGCCAGGCTTTATAAGTTAACTTGAGGGGGGTCATCCAGCAGAAGATACCAAAGATAAACAGTACAGCTACACCTGATGAGATGATATTTTCTGAGGACGCGAAGCACACTGCCAGGATGAACAGAACGATAAGTATGGCTGTAAGAATGATAATCCC
This sequence comes from Enterobacter sp. T1-1, assembly GCF_000710795.1. Classification (NCBI taxonomy): domain Bacteria; kingdom Pseudomonadati; phylum Pseudomonadota; class Gammaproteobacteria; order Enterobacterales; family Enterobacteriaceae; genus Enterobacter; species Enterobacter sp. T1-1. Next base: position 32,234 of record NZ_JALW01000007.1, read on the forward strand.
TTTAAATCGATTTGAAAGAGCAGGAAGCAAAATATCCAATGTAGTACTTTGCGTATCCGCATAGCGTTTAAGCCTTTGAAGCTCTTCTTTTGTAAAACCAGATTTAAGTAACACTTCTTCCGATATCGCCACGTCATTCCCCTTCCTTCTACGCGAAGCCAGTATACCGAGATCTCAGAAAAAAAAAACTGGCCAACTGACCTGAAGTTTATGCTGCCCCCTGACAAGCCTAATTCTTGCTAAATCGTTCGGACAATTCATTAAGCTGATGCAAGAGCTGTAATAGCTTAATTGGATACAGTACGGGGCCCTGCCATCGCGAGTGGTCATGCTCCAAAAAAATGAACTACAACACGCGAATGCGGCTCTCTATTGATAAATTCAGTAACATGAACAGTTCTACAGCCAGGCAAATTTGTTTGCCAGTAAACCATCAAAAGCTTATGTTTTCTTCTTAGCAAATCCACAGTCACAGAACGCTTCCAGTCCAGACATGGAAACATACCCGAAATTAATGATGCAGCAGGTTCAATCACTCTCTCTGATATTAACCCGCGAAGCGAACGAGTTAACCCAGGCTCAGTGTGACGTCATGCTCAATGGCGAAAGCACGGGTATTCTCGTTCCCGGGCACATACTGGAAGCTGCGGTTCAGGTTAATGACCAGCGTTATATCCTGTTTCTGACAGACGACGTCATTTTCGAGGAATCGTTGACCATTGCCTTTATCGACGTGCATGACGGGCTTAAAGAAATTGTTCGTTTGGGTAATGAATACTCGACAGGAAGTTTTGCTGACCTCCAGATCACTGACGATAGCGTGAATTTCAGGTTTATTGGGGATTATATCTGGACAGTGGAAGTATCAGATTCACCTCGCTTGCGCCTCCCTTTTATTTCCGACCCGAAAGGTGTTAAACGGGAGTCAGGCCTGAAAAAATACATAGCGATTTCTGCCACTCCCACGCCGGAAAACATAAGTTGAAGCCATTATTTAACAGAATACTCACCTTAACTGACGTAGAACTGATCGCCCGCGTCCCCGTCTGGCACGCCTTATCAGAACTTTTTTCCGGGCGTGAACTCCAGGAGTATGACTATCAATGGATGGCAGAGGTGCTGAAAAAATCCGGATTAAACCGGGAAGAGATCTTCAGAATTGTGGATGAGGAAGTCGCCCCTGCTCTACAGGCTAATCTGCTTTACAACCCAACGCCGGTGATGGACGGTTGGTCAGAGGAAGACATCAAACGGCTTGTGACAGCGTATTTGAACAGAAAGCCGACAATTATCGAACGCATCATTCCGGCCCGGGTACTGTTAAAACAACGGCGCAAACACATCAGCAAGGAACTTAACAGGCTATCCGCTGAGCTTGACAAAGGCTTGTCATAAGTTATGACCAAAGAACGTTAATAGCACAGGTCTTCTCGCAAAAACAAAAAAACCGCACACCTCAGGCATGCGGGCTTTTTTATACCAGCAAGGTCACCCTTACTCGGCGACCACAAACCCCGGCAGATCGGCATCGAAGTAGTTGTGATACATATTCATCACCTCGGGATTACGGAAGCTGTATGTTTTCAGCAGCCAGCGTTTTTCCGCAGAGTAGGGATCTCTCACCTGGATGATTTCCCGGTTGTGTAAAGAGTCCTGATTGGCGAAGGAGAACAGGTCGCCTTTGTTAATAGCAACGCGGCCTTTTGCCGCTTTGGTGATGGCCACCTTAAGGTCAATTAATGCTTTGATCGCCTCTGCTGGCGCATCCGGAGAATACGTTGTGCGTGTGTCGTAGTAACGGAAAGTATGAATATTCTCCAGGATCGGATGCAGCTCAGAATCAATCTGGCTGGCGTTCGAGTCGCGAGAGTATTCATCAAAAGGGGTAATAAAAAGTGGCTTGCGTAACCACTCCTGGGATTCAGCCTTTAAATTATCCAGAATCGCTTTACCGTCCAGGTAGCCGGTAAAAATCAGGTTTTCTTCGCTGCAACGCATGCCTAATAAGCTGAGAAAATCAGCGCGCACCGGGTGAGCGGTGCGATCGTTGTGGTAATAAAGTTCGCCGTCCGTTTTTTGCGTTTGTGTGTTGCTGTATTTTTTGTCGGCATAAACATCATGGAAAAAATCACCGTTGTTGCGCGTACGGTAGGCCAGTAACGGTGAGTCGGTGAGCTGAGCGAACAGCTCCAGCAGGGCCTCTCCTACAAAGGTGAGCTTTTTAGCGTACTTATCGTTAACGGGATTGGACTGATCAAATTCAGGAATGATGGTGTCGAGTGGTACGTTTTTTAATAAATGCGCGTTAATGCCTTGATCCTTGCGCTCTTGCCTGACGCGCTCGCAGGCCTGAACAAAAAAAGTGGGCACCAGACCATTTTCAATGAGTTCGGTGATGGACTGCTTGAAGAGTTTGTAGTCTGTATAAGGGCTGATGGTGACACGGCTGATAAGTTTTGATAGCTCATCTTTTTGAAGATCGTTAAACTCTAGCTGGGTGATCATAGTTTGATTGCCTTATGTACGCTCAAAACAGACGCTGCACCCTGAGAAAGTAAGGCGTCTTGTTTTGAGTCTTATGGTTGTATTGGATTAAATCTTTCCTGTTTGCCTTGCGTAAGCGAACAAGCCACCGGCGGCGACAATGTTCGCAAGTTCCCCTACCGGAGCGGTTTTCAGAATCCCATCAGCAGTACCAATCTGATGAGCGTCTAAATCGATTTCAATGGTATCCCCCGTTTTCAGCGCACGGATATCACAGCCTTCATTCAGCGTGACGGGCATGATTTGCCCCGTGGATACACAGTTACGGAAAAATATGCGGGCGAACGACTGGGCGACGACGGCCTTCACGCCGGATGCCCCCAGAGCCACCACCGCATGCTCGCGCGATGAGCCACAGCCGAAATTTTTCCCGGCCACAATAAAGTCATACCCTGCTCGCTGCGTCTGCGGATTGATAAACGGCAGCGCCCCTTCCGGCAGTCCGCACATGGCGAGCGTTGCCAGCTCTTCACGCCCCTCGGCAGAGGCCGGGTTAATTTTCAAATATTCAGCCGTTAATATCTGGTCGGTATCGATATTGTCGCCTAACACATAAACTGTACCGCGCATTACGTTATTAATAGTCATTAGTTAAGTACCGTTCTGGATTAGTAATAAAACCGGTCACTGCCGCAGCAGCCACTGCATAAGGTGAGGCCAGATAAATCATCGCGCCTTTATTTCCCATCCGCCCCACAAAGTTACGGTTGGTGGTGGAAATCACGCTTATCGGATCCCTGACTCTCCCAAAGGTGTCCGCTGGCCCGCCGCAGCAAGCTGCGCAGCCGGGTTCAGAAGATAATTTAACGCCAGCCCGGGTCAGGATTTCATACACGGATCGGCCCTTCACCTGGGTGGTGATCAGATTATGAAAAACCTCTTTGGTCGCGGGAACGGCGTAGGTTGGGATAGCCACCTTGCGCTGCCACAGTATTTCCGCGGCAGCGATAAAATCATCCGTTTTACCGCCCGTGCAGGAGCCAATATAGGCTTGCGAAATGGCAATATTTTCCAGCTGTGCCACTGCCACCACATTATCCGGGGAGTGTGGCCGCGCAATCACGCTGGTTAATGCCGAGACGTCAATATCAATCGTGCGGACGTAATGCGCGTTTTCATCAGGCGTCACCACGGAATACGGGACGGTGGTTCTGGTCGCCAGGTAATCCAGCGTGGCCTGGTTTGGCACCATAATGCCGTTTTTAGCCCCGCACTCCACAACCATATTGCACATCGTCATTCGCTCTTCGACCGATAATTCATCGATGACGTTGCCGGTAAATTCGATGGCATTATAGGTCGCCCCTTCCACGCCCAGCTCTTTCATTAACACCAGAATTAAATCTTTCGCCTGAACGCTTTTCGCTTTTTTACCGTAGTAATTCACTTTTATGGTGGCGGGAACCATCAACGGGATCTCCCCCGTACCCAGGGCATACGCCCCGTCGGTGATCCCCACGCCAATGGCGAAGGTGCCAAAGGCCCCGGCGGTCACGGTGTGAGAATCGGTCCCTAACAACACCTCTCCCGGCCGGGTGTGTCCCCCTTCCGCCAGGCCAATATGACACACGCCTTTATAGTCCGGGGTGCCCACATCATAAAAATGGGTAATATTTTGCGCTTTTGCGAATTCCCGCATTACCCGAATATTTTGATTCGCCTGCGGGTCGGCGGAATAAACAAAGTGGTCAGGGATCATAATAAAGCGATCCGGGTTCCAGACTTTTGCCTCTTCACCAAATTCTTTTTTAAATACGCTGGCGACGCCAGGCGTGCAGGGATCGTGGGACATTAATACATCAACATTCACGAAAAGCACTTCACCCGGTGAAACATGCGATCTCTTGCTGGCTCTGGCGATTATTTTTTCGGTTAACGTCATCCCCGGCTTTATATTTACCGACGCATAATCATCAGTTTCGTGAATATTCATTTTTCTCTCCTCTTTATCTGATGGGGAAATTACACCGTACAGAGGAGGGGCTTTCAACGGGAATCCGTTATTCGTCAGATTAGTTTCATTTTGCGTATGAATTGTTCCTCAGGTGGAACTGTGCTCCCCGCTGCGCAAATTCTTTAAGTAAAGCAGTGCAGATATGCATGCCACCAGAATATAGATCAGGCAGAAGATCAGCATCAGCGTGGAAAAGTCCCGGCTCACCAGCAGCCACGCCCCAACGGCCAGTAAAAAAGCATTGGCCAGCCCGAAATCACGCTCCATGCGCCCGAACACGCGCATACGTTCATCCGGGGTATTGGCAGAGAGATCGAGGTTAGCAAGCGTGACGGGCCGGATCGTCCCGGAGCCAAACCCCAGCAGCACCAGCGCCAGCAGCCCGGAGACAAAATAGTCCATGCCTCTCGCTGCAAGCCATTCATTGCTGGCAAAAAGCCCCAGCGCCGCCGTCATAAAAAGGCTTGTCGTCGCCAGTAACGCCGTTACCCCAAACCGTGCGATAAACGGCCCGGCTATTTTGATCGCTCCCCAGGACGAGAGCGTAAAGCAGCTCAGCACGGCACCGAAAAGCAGCGGGTCGACATTCACCATAATAAAGTAGAACGGGATAAAGCCGATGAACGGCGCCAGCGTAAAAGCGCGTGAAATGGAATAGAACAGCATCCAGAAGAGCTGGTCCCCTCTGGGCGAAAAAGAGACCCGCTCAACAGGCCGGGCAGGTTCGGGCTCTGCCTCCTGCACGCGAATCAACGCCACGCATCCGGAGGAGATAACGCTCACCACAATGGCGGCGATAAACGGCCACTGGGGGTTATAGTCAAACAGAATACTCCCCAGCGATCCGGCGATCAGGGTGGCAATAAACATCCCGCTTTGCGACGTGGTCTGGATCTGCATAAACCGGTGCTGATCGCCTGCGGTGAGCTGGCGCAGCAGGGCCGCATCCGTGGTCAGCGCAATGGTAAATCCCGCGCCGCCAAGCAGCTGCGACACCACCAGCAGAGGGAGGCTGACCTCACTTTGCCGGGTGCTCCAGAGCATCAGCGCCATTCCCAGCGCCTTCATCAGTTCGCCTGCAATCACCGTCTGTCTGGGTGACAAGAAGCGCAGCAGCCAGCCGGGTATGCCGCTGCTGAAGGTGCTGGTCAATCCATACAGCGCCAGCAGGAAAATAATCCGGTACATCCCCATGTCTATTGTCCAGAAATAGAGCAGCAAGACGGGAAGATGGAAATAGCAACGGGAAATAATACGGTAGGCCAGGAACAGGCCATGGTTGCCAGACCCGGGATGTAACCGGCGCGTCGTCATGACGCCAGCATCGCCATAATATCCATATCTCCCGCACGAAGGATTTTAATCTCCTTCTCCAGTAACGAGACGATGGTGCTGGAGACCGTTGTCACCGGACGCTGGGCTGCGGGCAGAATATAGCCCACACGGTCGCCAAACGTCTGGCGGGCGGCATCAATGTCGATCAGGCCGTCAGACTCCACGCCGGAAAGATTGGCAGAACTCATCCCCAGCGGGCGGCCAAACAGCGCAATCACCTCTCGCAACACGCTCTGATGATTGCACACCAGAGAGATGGATTCCGGCTTCAGATACGGGTTCTGCGGCACATTGTCCGATGCCGGAACCACCACATTCAGCGCGCCGGGCATGGCACCAATCAGTTTGTCGAGCGCAGCGCGGTGCTGGACCTTATCGACGGCGATGTAATCCCATGCCTGCGCCGGTTCCGCGACGAAAAGCGTCAGCGGTTTCTGTCGTTCGCGTTTTTTGAGATCGTAAATTTTCTGGCAGGCGTCTATGTTCCACGGGTCTGCCGCCAGGGCGTAATTCGTGTCCGTGGGGACCAGAACCACCTCGCCGCGCTTCAGGGCGGCGACCGTATTGTGTATATGCTGCATCTCTTTTCCTGTTTAAATGTTGACGGTTACGCTACGTCCCGCGAGGCAGAAACTGGCGGGATCCGGCACGTCTTTCCAGTCGATATCGATATGTGCAGTCAGCACTTTTACGGGCAACTGCCGGCGCGCGATTTCAGGCGGGGGCTGTACGTCCCTCTCCCCGACCGCTACGCGTCCACTCCCAGCGCGGAGGGTTCTTATCGTTCCTTTCCAGTGCGTGGCGGATGCGGTGGTCAGACGCACCGTTACCGCCATCCCCGGGCGCAGACTGCCGGCGTCAGCCTCATCAAAAAACGCCTCTACCCAGCGGGTGCGGCAATCCAGAATGCGCACAATCGGGGTGCCGTTCTGAACGCTCGCACCACTCTCCTCCGTCACGTCCCAGATCACGCCGTCCGTGCTGCTGTTGAGCGCCGCCTGCTGACGGGAGTGAAGGAGCGCAACGACTTCCTGAATGCTTTGCGTCGTCGCCTGCTTGCGGGCAATCAGCTGTAGCTTCTCCTGCTGCATATTCTCGATTGTGAGCGACATATCGCGCTGATTCTGCTGTGGCGCATCCAGCGTTCTTGGCCCTGTCAGCTGAAGACCGGATTTGGCGGCATTCACGTCCAGTAAACGCTGACGCAGCTCGGCCGCTTTCGCCTCCTGGCTGGCCTGCAACACCCGGGTGTTGTTCTTACGCTCTTCATACTCCATGCGGCTGATGAAACGCTGCTGGTAGAGATTTTCATAGCGCTGAAGCTGCTGTCGGGAGAAGGCAGTTTGCGCCGTAATTGCGCTCAGCTCCTCCTTCAGTTGTACAAACGTGGCAGCCGATTGTTTCTCACCTAACTGCTGCTGCATCCTGCTCTCGGCGAGGTACTGCTGCCGCTGCTGCTGATAAACCTGCAGTCGTTGATCGATCCCCGAAATTTGCTTGTCGAGTTCAGCAAGCTGGATCTCCAGCGCGCTGCGCTGGGCCACCAGGCCGGGGATCTGGTCGTTCGCCTGCGTGGTGACCACATTTCCCAGCGATTGCCGGGCCCGGACCGCCTGTCCCGGCGCGATGTTCTTCGCCAGCACCAGCTGTCCCGGCAGCGGGGAGAGCACCGTGGATATTCGGCCATTGATAAAGGCCTCCTTGCTGGAGACCCCCATTCCCGCAAAAAACAGCAGAACAATGGCCACCAGCACGCCACCCGCCACGCCCCATTTGAGCAGGCTATACCGGGCGAAAACCGCTCTGATTCGGTTAATCACACACGCCTCATTAACGCTTATACAGCGTGACGACGCTGGCTTTCTCAAGGGTATGCATGTTGATGAGGAAACGTATCACCGCGTTTGGCAGATCCGGCGTCACGCCCAGGTCATCGCAGCTCAGGGCGTGCAGGGTGAAGATATAGCGGTGCGGAATATCCCCTTCTGGCGGGCAGCAACCGCCGTAGCCAGGCGCACCAAAATCGGAGCTGGCGTGTTTGATGTCAGGTGTGTTCGCCGGATTTCCCGCTCCTGCCGCAAGCCCGGTCAGGCTGGCAGGAATGTTATACGCCACCCAGTGCCAGAAACCGCTGCCCGTTGGCGCATCAGGATCGTACGCGGTTACGGCAAAACTTTTGGTTCCCTGCGGGACATTTTCCCAGGACAAGGCGGGCGAGACATTATCGCCATTCCCCCCAAAATTATGATATTCGTTCGCTTTGGAGAGAAAAGCGTAGTCACTTAAACCTGCAATAGATACTTTCATAGCGTTAACCTCTGTTTGAAAATCGGTATTTACCGGTGGGTTGTTCTATTGGTAACCGATTGAAAGCAAAACCGGTAACAGAATTAACCAACCCGGCATATTGCCCAGGAATAACGCGATATTGTTCCAACACTGAAACAATGCGGTGAAAATTTCTCTGCTGATTGCGAAGCCTCTTATTACGCGACATCCTTTGCCTAAATTTATGACACCAGTGCGGTGCAGGGAGAATTGAATGATGAATAAGAAAGTCGCGTGGAATGGTCAGGTTCAGCCGGAAGCGATTAACGTATTATCGGCTGAAGGCGGAATGATTGTTTGCCCTACGAAAGTGGGTTATATCATTATGACCTCAGATAAAGAGGGGCTGGAGAGAAAATTCGAAGCCAAACAGCGAAACCGTAATAAACCCGGCGTGGTATTGTGCGGCAGTATGGAACAGCTGAAATCGCTGGCGGAGATGAACCCGGAAATCGAGGCATTTTATCAGGCCCACTGGGATGCAGACGTATTACTGGGCTGTATTTTACCGTGGCGAGAAGATGCCATCGCCAGATTACCCGATAACGGCCTCAAAGAGCTGATGATGGACGGCAGAAAAACCAGCTGCTTCGTGATTAAATTTGGCAAACCCGGCGAAATGATTGCTAAAGAGCTGTGGGAAAATCATCAGAAATTCTCTTTTGCCAGCTCGGCGAATCCGTCAGGAAAAGGCAACCGCGGCATGGTGGAATTCATTGGGGAACGCATCGAATCGCGTGCAGACTTAATTATTTGTGCCAACGAGTACGTTAAGTCTATTCAGCCTGATGAAACCCAGGAGAGTCGCTATGAACAAGGCGTGATGGTGTCCATGGTGGACAGCGAAGGGAAACTGGTCCCTGAACAGGGTAGTGCCAGAAAAGTGACCCCTTGCCCGGTATTAATTCGCAAAGGTCTCGACGTGAATAAAATTATTAATTTCATGTCCGCCCAGTTTAATACCTGGGACTATCGCCACGGCGATTACTATTAATTTTTGGGTTTAACCGCGTCACAGGGATATCGATAATCATGTCATTTATAGACAAGGCCATTACCGTATTGCGTAATAGCGGGATCATCCTGATCCCTACCGATACCCACTTTGCCCTGGCAGCCGATCCTTACAGCCCGGATGCCGTGGAAAAACTGACGCTGTTAAAAAGATCGCCCTGTACCAGAGAGATGACGTTTTGCTTCTGCGAACTGGCGGACATATGGGAATGGGTGGATGTCAGCCCGTGGCAAAGAAGCAAAATTGAAATGCTCAGCCGGGCCTGCTGGCCCGGCACCCTTAAAATCAGCCTGCGAAAGAAACAGCGCGCCGATTTTCTTCCCGGCGCAGGCGATATTCTCCCGGTCGTCTGCGTGAAAAACAGTCAGATGCGAACCATCATCAGCCGCTTAGGCAGGCCGCTGGTGGTGATCCCGGCAGGATATCCGCAGGATGAGGGCGATCTTGTCAGTTTTACGCTCGCCCGGGAAGACATGGGAGACTGTGTCGATCTGGTTGTCCCGTCCAACTGCAAAAACCCCAGCCGTACCGCCACCACGCATATCTCTTTGCTGGATGACAAAGTCTCGATCCTGCGTCATGGCGAGCTGGATATCAGTAGCCTGCTTTGACCTCGGCCCCGGCGATCAGCTGCTGAAGTTCGTCGCTAAAGCGTTTAATGCCTGAGGTCATCGTGTTTTTATTTTTGGACAGTAGCCACACTTTATATTCATCCATCTGCCAGCCGGGTAAAAGCCGGACCAGTTTCCCGGTGGCGAGACTTTCTCGCGCAATGTAATTGGGCAAGTAAGCAATGCCGAGGCCGGAAAGCGCCATGCTGATCAGCGCCACGCTGTTGTTGCTTCTGAAGCGGCTATGAACGTCAATATTGACCTTCTGTTTCTCTTTTCTGAACGGCAGCGAAACCGTACGCGCCACACCGCGAAACAGAATGTAGTTGTGGGCCGGGAGATCGCCCGGCGTCAGGACAGGACGCATCCGGGCGATACAGTCAGGGGTGGCATAAAGCCCCCACTGGATGGAGCATAAAAATTTGGTGTGCTCATGGGTTGGCGTATCCTGCGCCACAATGATCGAGAGATCGTACTGGCTCTCTTTGATATCCACCGCTTTATCCGATAAATCGAGATCGACGTTGGCCATAATATTTCGTTCTAAGTACGCATTTAATGCTGGCACAACATACTGTTTTCCGAACGTCACCGGGGCAAGTATTTTTATTGTCCCCGCCGGTTCCTCATAATAATCCCGTATAAAGCGTTCTGCGGCGCGCAGTTCATTCAATATTTTGAAGCAGTGCTGATAGTAGCTCAGCCCCAGCTCCGTAATCTCTATTTTCCGGGTGGTGCGCTTAAGCAGCATTGCACCAATACGTTTTTCCAGCGTTGAAATATCCCGGCTAACTGATGACTTCGACATTCCCAAAGAGAGTGCGGCCTCGGTGAAGCTCAGGGTTTCGACGACACGCGCGAAAACCACCATCGGAATTAAATTCTCGATTTTTTCCATTCTACAATCTGCACCAGGTCAGCAAACATCACCCGATAATTAGTGGCAAAAGTCCTTGCTATCGTCAAGTGAAAATTTTCCAGCATTGTCGTTCTGCCCCGGTTCGATAATAACTCCGCAGCACCGCACGGCTATTTTTCACCGCCTAACAAGAATATATTTTCTTCGAAAAATGGGTTAACTCAGAGGGTGAATATCCACGCACTAAAAGAAAAATATCTGGTTTTTTATGCTTTATTTATTGCTTCTGAATACGAATTAAAAATTTAAATCCGCTGATTTCCCTCTAGCATAACGACTCAGGGTGAATGTTACGAGAGGGTTAACCGTGAGTGAATGCATAGTTTCAGGAACACAGTGGGGGGCACAAAACCCCATCCGCGAGGACGATCTTGCGGCAAGGATCGATGCCTTACCGGTTTCCGCCGGACTTTGGCGATTCATCGCCTTGCTGTCCCTTGGCGGTTTTTTTGAGCTTTACGATCTGTTTCAGACAGGCTACATCAGCGCCGGTCTCATTGCTGATGGCATCTTCCACACCGGCCAGCAGGGCGTGTTCGGTATGGCCGACCAGGCCGCGTTTGCGTCCGCGACCTTTCTGGGGCTTTTTATCGGTGCCAGCCTGCTCAGCCCCTATGCTGATCGCATAGGCCGACGCGCGACCTTTATGTATGCCCTGCTCTGGTACGGGCTGTTCTCCCTCGTCATGGCGTTTCAGCATCAGGCAGAATGGGTGATCTTTTTTCGTTTTATGGTAGGCATCGGCCTCGGCGTTGAACTGGTCACCATTGATACCTATCTGACAGAGTGGGTACCTGCTCACCTTCGCACCCGCGCCTTTGCTTTCGCCTTTTTCATTCAGTTTCTCTCGGTTCCTGCCGTCGCGCTGATGTCATGGTGGCTGGTGCCGCAGATGTGGTTTGGCTTGAGCGGATGGCGGTTCGTGGTGATCGCTGGCGCGCTGGCGTCCATCATTATCTGGCTGGTACGCAAGGGGCTGCCGGAATCTCCGCGCTGGCTGCTGCAGCAAAAGCGTTTTCTCGAGGTGAGAACCGTCATGCAGGAGATGGAAAAGCGCTGCGGCAGCGGCGAACAGACGGATTTCCCTCTCCGCGCCGGGCAGCACAACGAACAGGTTTCACTCAAGGGCAGGTTTAAAGATATCTGGTCTCCGCGCTACCGTGGCCGGGTTGCGATGCTGGTGGTGATGAATATCTTTCAGGCGATTGGCTTTTTTGGCTTCGGAAACTGGCTGCCCGCCCTGCTGTCCGGCAGCGGGACATCCGTCACGCACAGTTTGTTATACGCCTTTTTCATCACGCTGGCCTATCCTCTTGGCGCGCTTATCTGCAGCCGCTATGCCGATCGGATGGAAAATAAATGGCAAATCGTGTTGTCCTGTCTGACCACGGTCATCTTTGGTTCGCTGTTTGCGTTTCAGAGCAACCCACTGCTGCTCATTACCTGCGGCTTTTTTATTACCTGGTCCAATGCCTGGCTGACTTACAGTTACCACTCCTATCAGTCAGAGATTTTCCCCACCCGTATCCGGGCGCGAGCGGTCGGCTTTTGTTACTCCTTTAGCCGTTTATCCACCGTCTTCAGCAGTATAATTATCGGTCTGATATTGCAATATAGCGGCTCAACGGCGGTCATTGCCTTTATTGTGATCAGTATGCTGATTGTTATGCTCACCATTGGTATTTTTGGTCCCAACACGCGCGGTATCGACCTGGAAAATATTTAATTACGGTGACTAATAAAATGCCGTCTCACAACTTGTGAGCGGCATCCATGATTATTTTCGCTGCCCCGGAGATAATAACGTCGCCCCTAATAACATCGGGCGGGAGCATACCAGGAAAACATGGATGATATTTGCGCAAACAAGGAGAGAGCGATGTACAGACCCTTCACCATAGTATTTTTTATTCTACTGACGCTGGCAGCACTGGCTGAGATTGGATATCTCACGTTCGGTTAGCCTTTCGCATGAAATAGCGCCGTCATGGCCTCCACCCTTTTACAGTTTTTTCCTAAAGCCGCTTCGCTTTGTCTGTGACATGCTGAATCACGCTCATAACCGATAACGTAAATGAGGATATTATGAAAAAAACAATTATCGCATTGTCTGCCATTCTGCTGGCTTCTCCAGTATTTGCTGCGACCACACATGCAACTGATGATACCGTCGCCGCGGCGAACGCTAACGCCAACGAAGCGAAGCAAAAACTGCACGAAGAGCAGAACAAAGGTGAAGAGCTGAAGCTGAAACAGAAACATGCTGCAGAAGGTAAAAGCGAAAGCTTTGGCAGCAAGGTCAGCGAAGACTCACAGAAAGTCTGGCACAAAACCAAAGAAGGCACCGAGAAGGGTTGGGACGCCACCAAAGAAGGTGCTGAGAAAGGCTGGAACAAAACCAAAGAAGGTGCCAGCGAGCTGGAAAAGAAAGTCACTGAGTAACCGTAACACAGATAAAAAGGCCGCCTGCGCGGCCTTTTTTATTGCTTCAAATAAAGTCAGGCGTATTTTACCCCCTCACCATTCTATTAAATATCGCCTGCTAGCAGAAAATTTAACCCTGTAAAAGAATATTTTTAAAATGCGAATAAATATAATATATCTTACATCAAAAACATTACCCTATCTTAAACCGCAATTAAGCAACCATAAACAATCAATGTCAGAATACGATTAAAGTTATCACCTACCAATTATTTTCCCGCGGCGAAAACGCATAAAAAACCGACTCATCAAAAATGAATTAATCGCAAATAATCAATGACTTACAAACTTTAAATTATAAACAAAATCTATAAAGTAATGCCCTCTTCACATCCTTGCGCCATGTTTACTAAAGCTTAATTTGCATATCCAGACTTTTCTGACTATATCATTTTCATACCGTCCCGGATTAATTCCTCTATTAAATACAAGGTTATATAAAAGACAAAATCACATTGTTGATAGTTTTTCTCAAATAAATAGATTCGCTCTGATGTTGCCACTCTGCATTCTGGCGGGCATCGTTCGCGCTGAAAATAAATACGGTGAGCGCTGTTTTAAATAACAGTTACTCCGCCGGGGGCGCGCTTTACCCTTAACAGAGATGGCTCATCTTGCTCGCCGTTAACGATAACTCTGCTGGAGTACTCACTAAATGAGCCAAATCTCTGTTATATCGAAACTTACGGGTGTGGAAACCACCACGGAAGGCACTCAGGTTACGCTGAGCCATTCCTCTATCGTTGAGCTTAAGGTAGAGCGAGCCAATGTCGCTGACTTCGCCCGCAACGGTAACGATCTGGTGATCACGCTACACTCCGGCGAGGTGATTACCGTTAAAAATTTCTTCGTCACCGATGCGCAAGGGGCGAGCCAGCTGGTACTGCAGGACAGTGAGGGAGCGCTGTGGTGGATTCAGGACCCCGCCGGGGCGGCCACCTATGAATCTATTGCCTCCACTGACGTCCTGCTTGCCGCATCCGGAAGTGATGCAGGCGGCGCGGCCATCTGGCCATGGGTACTGGGTGGCATTGTCGCCGCGGGTGGCATCGCGGCGGCGGCAAGCACCGGCGGTGGCGGCGGTGGGGATGACGATGATGACAACGGCAGCAACCCCGGCACGCCGACAAACCCTTCCGATCCAGATACCACTCCGCCGAATGCGCCGTCCGGCCTGCAGTTCTCGCCGGATGGTAAAACCGTCTCCGGTACCGCCGAACCGGGCAGTACCATCACGCTGAAAGACGCCGACGGCAACGTCATCGGCACCGGTAAAACCGGCAGCGACGGTAAATTCACCATCGACCTGGGGACGCCGCTGACTAACGGCGAACAAATTACCGCCACCGCGACGGATTCCTCCGGGAATACCAGCCCGGGCACGACCATAACCGCCCCGGACACCACCGCGCCGGATGCCCCGGACATTCTGCTGGTAAATGACGATGCCGGCGACAAAGCGGGACCGCTGGAAAACGGCCAGCGCACCGATGATGCCCGCCCGACCTTCAGCGGTATCGGCGAGCCAGGCAGCACCATCACTCTCTACGATAATGGCAAGCAGATTGGCACCACCACGGTGGATGCTAAAGGTAGCTGGAGCTTTACCCCCACCACCGATCTCGCCAACGGCAGCCACACCATTACCACAACCGCAACCGATGCGGCAGGCAATACCAGCCCGGCATCCGCTGCCGTCAGTTTTGTTGTCGATACGGTTGCGCCCGGCGCGCCCACCATTAGCAGCGCAACGGACGATATTGATCCCGGCAAAGGAACGGTAAGCAGCGGAGGCAGCACTAACGATCCGCGTCCTCAGCTCTCGGGCACCGCCGAACCAGGCTCCACCGTAACCATCTATGACGGCTCTGTCGCTATTGGCACGGCGGTCACCGGCAGCAACGGCACGTGGACCTTCACGCCATCGGTCAATCTGGGTGAAAGCACCCACCAGTTCACCGTCCGGGCAACCGATGCCGCTGGCAACACCGGACCCGCCTCTCCGGTATTCACCCTCACCGTGGATCTCACCCCTCCGGCAACGCCAACGGCGATTGTACTGAGCGATGAGACCGGGGCCATTAAAGGCGCAATTACCGCAGGCCAGTTCACCGACTCCTCTGAACCACTGCTGGCGGGACGGGGAGAGCCTGGCGGCACAATCCTGGTCTATGACAAAGGTGTGCTGATTGGGCAAACCACCGTGCTGCCAAACGGCACCTGGAGTCTCAGGCCAGACAACCCGCTCGCGGAAGGCCCGCACTCGATCACCATTAAACAAACCGATGCGGCGGGCAACCAGAGCGCAGAGTCGCAGCCGGTGAACTTTACCGTCGATACCACGCCACCGGCGCTGCCCGTTATTGCCATTAACCCGGTGGGAACCCAGGTTACCGGCACCGCCGAGCCAGGCAGCAAAATCGTCATCACCAACAGCAACGGCGACGTGATTGGCCGCGCCACCACTGACGGCAACGGTAACTTTGTTGCGACCCTTTCGCCTGCACAAACAAACGGCGAGCAGCTTTCTGTGGTAGCCACTGACGCGGCGGGCAACCAGAGTCCGGCGGCGTCCCTCACCGCACCGGACACGACACCCGATATCCTCTCTGTGGTGGATGATCAACCCGGCGTCACAGGCCCCATCAGCCAGAATGGGATCACCAATGACCGCACCCCTACCCTGAACGGCACGGCGGAGCCAGGCTCGACCATCACCATCCATAGCGGCGGCGACGTCCTCGGCACGGTCGTTGTTCCATCATCTGGCCAGTGGACCTTTACGCCATCCACCCCGCTGGCCGAAGGTGCCCACGTACTGACGGCGACATCAAGCAACGGTAACGTTTCAAACGCCTGGACCATTACCATTGACGGAACGGCGCCTGATGCGCCCGCCATCACCCAGCTTGTCGATAATGTCCCTGGGGGCACCGGCCCGGTGGGTGCCAACGACACCACCAATGACGCAACGCCGACGCTCAACGGTACCGGTGAACCCGGCTCAACGATCACCATCCGTCTGGATGGCGTCGATATTGGCACCGCGGTGGTCGGTAGCAGCGGCGCGTGGACCTTTACGCCCACCACGCCGGTTGGCGACGGCACGCATACCCTGACCGCGATCGCCACCGACGTCGCCGGTAACACCAGCCCGGTATCCGGTGGATTTACTTTTACCGTTGATACCACCCCACCGCCGGTCGCGACGCTGGCAACCGTCACCGACGACGCCGGAGACGTTAAAGGCCCGCTCAGCAGCGGCGATACCACGGATGACACCCAGCCGTTACTTCAGGGGAGCGCCCCGGACGGCACGGTCATCACCGTGTATGACGGCACCACGCTGCTCGGTACCGCAACGCTCGACGGCAGCGGCGGCTGGAGCTTTACCCCTACCACGCCGCTCACCGACGGCCCGCATTCGCTGACGATCCATGCCACAGATGCCGCCGGGAATACCTCGATTTCGGATCCGTTCGAGCTGGTGATTGATACCGTCGCACCGGCCACACCGGAAACGCCAGCCATCACCGTTAACCCGGATGGCTCAGCACCCACGTCGCTGAACCCGGGGGAAACCACCCGTGATACCACGCCGACGCTGAGCGGTACCGGTAATCCGGGCGATACGGTGACGATTTACAACGGCACAGACAAAATCGGTGACGCCGTGGTGGACGGCGACGGCAACTGGAGCTGGACGCCATCCACCGACCTGCCCAACGGCACCTATGACATTACCCTGACCGTCACCAACAAGGACGGCGCGGGCAACGAAAGCGCCCCGTCCCAGCCGGTGACTATCACCATCGACACCGACGCGCCGGCCGCGCCCGCGGTCCCGGTCATTACCGACAGCGTCAGCCAGATAACCGGCCCGGTTGCCGATGGCGAAACCATCAACGATCCGCGTCCGGTACTGAGTGGCACCGGTACGCCAAACGATGTGATTACCATTTACGACAGCGTTGATGGCGGCACGCCAACCGCCGTGGGTACCGTCACGGTAGACGGCAACGGCAACTGGAGCTGGCGTCCTGAAAGCGCTATTGACGAGGGCAGCCACGAATTTACCGCTACCGCCACCGACGAGGCGGGTAACGTCTCTGACCCTTCTACGGGGATCACCATCACCGTCGATACCCTCGCACCGGATACCCCGGTGATTGGCGCCATCGCCGGTGAGCCGAATGGCGGTGTTACTACGGATACCACGCCAACCGTCGGTGGAACCGGTGTGACGGGTGAAACGGTAATCGTCTACAACAATGGCGTCGAGCTTGGACGCGTGGTTGTGGCTAACGGCGAATGGTCATTCACCCTGCCCACGCAGACGGATGGCCCGCTGAACATCACCGTTGCGGCAGTCGACGCTGCGGGTAACGTCAGCGCACTCAGCCCGGTCTTTACCGTCACCGTCGATACCACTGCACCTGAGATCCCGCTAATCAACAGCGTTGAAGACAGCCAGCTCACCAACGGGACGCTCTATACCCGCGACGGTACGCCAACACTCAACGGCACCGGCGAGCCGGGCTCCACCGTGATTGTCAGCGTGGACGGTACGCCATCCACAGTCCAGGTCACCGTCCAGCCGGACGGTACCTGGAGCTGGACCGCCGACACCACACTGCCGGAAGGCCCACACAGCTTCACCGTCTCGTCAGTCGACCCGGCGGGTAACGCTTCCGGAGACTCTGCGCCGCTTGCCGTTACGGTGGATACCGTGCTTCCGGCAGCGCCGGACAATATCAGCGTGGCCGCACAGGGTACGCCGCTGACCGGTACCGGCGAAGAGGGCACCACCATTATCGTTACAGACGCCAGCGGTAACGTGATCGGTACCGGGGTAGTCTCAGGCGGCAACTTCTCCGTGGCGCTCAGCCCGGCCCAGCAGGACGGCGCAGCGCTGACCATCACCGCCACGGATGCTGCAGGGAATCTCAGCCCTGAAGCCTCCTATACCGTCACTGGTACGCTGCCGAATCTCCCGGACGTGCCCGTCATTACGGTCATCAACGACGATACGGCCCCGGTTACGGGCGATGTGAAAGACAAAACCACCAACGACACCACGCCGACCCTTGTCGGGACAGCAGAGCCAGGCAGCATAATCACTGTCTATCAGGATGGCGTGCAGGTTCTGCTGCCAACCGTGACCGCCGATGCAAACGGCAACTGGAGCTATACGCCAGCTCTGCCGCTGGGTGAAGGAGCGCACACCTTTGAGGTCACCGCCACGCTGAATGGCGAAACCAGCGGACGTTCGCCGGTGGCGACCGTCACTGTTGATCTCACCGCCCCTGACGCGCCTGCCATTGGCGCGGTTATTGATGATGTCGGCCCGGGCACCGGTCCACTCACGGACGGGCAGACCACCAATGACAACCGCCCAACCCTGACCGGTAGCGGCACGGCGGGCGATACCATATCCATTTACAGCAACGGCACCCTGCTGGGCACCACCGTGGTCGGCCAGACGGGTAACTGGAGCTTCACGCCATCCGCGCTGGCGGAGGGCAATAACGTCCTGACCATCCGTGAAACCGATCCGGCGGGCAACCAGAGTGCGCCATCGGCAGGCTTCACCATCGTGGTTGACACCAGCTCCACCACCCCGGTGATTGTTAACGTCACCGATGATGTCGGCAACACCGCCACGACCGTGGTCAGCGGCAATACCACCAACGACGCAACGCCTACCCTCTCCGGTACGGCGGAAGCGAACAGCGTGGTGACGATCTTTGATGGCAATACGCAGATTGGCATCGTCACGGCGGACGGTACCGGCGCGTGGAGCTTTACGCCTGAGACCGCCCTCGTCGAAGGGGCGCACAGCTTCACCGTCAAGGCCACCGATCCGCAGGGTAACGTTAGCCTGTCGTCAAACGCCTGGAGCGTGGTGGTTGACCTGACGGCGCCAACGGTCCCCGTGCTGGAAACCGTCAGCGACAACGTGGCGGGCGGGATTGTCGGTAATCTCACCACCGGCCAGGTCACCAATGACACCACGCCAACGCTCAGCGGGACAGGCGCTGTCGGCAGTACCATCCACATCCTGAACAATGGCGTGGAGATCGGTACCGCACCGGTAGACAGCAACGGCAACTGGAGCTTTACCCCTAATCCGGCGCTGGGAGATGGCAGCTATAACATTCGCATCAACGCCAGCGATGCCGCCGGTAACGTCTCAGCCAACTCGCCGGTCTTCGTCTTCACGGTTGATACCGCAGGTCCTTCCGCGCCGGTGGTTACCAGTGTGATTGACGATGTCGGTCCGGTCACCGGGACGCTCACCAGCGGCAACAGCACCAACGACACAAAACCCACCTTCAACGGCACGGGCGAAGTCGGTTCAACGGTGCACATCATTGTTGATGGCAGCGAGATTGGCACCGCGGTCGTCAATGCTCAGGGGAACTGGACCTTCACCCCGGGTACCGCGCTCACCGAAGGGCCACATGCCATCACCTTCAACACCACCGATGCGGCAGGCAATACCGGCAGCACGTCGGCACCGATTAACCTGACGGTGGATACCTCCGCACCGACAGCGCCGTCCATTTTGACCGCGAGCGATAACGTGGGCAGCGTTCAGACACCGCTCTCCTCCGGGCAGAGCACGGACGACACCACCCCAACCCTTAGCGGCACAGCCGCGGCCAACGCGACCATCACTGTCTATCAGGACGGGCAGCAGGTCGGCACCGCCCAGGCTGACGGCAGCGGCGCGTGGAGCTTTACCCCGTCCACAGCGCTGGCGAATGGTAGCCACACCTGGTCCGTCACGGCCACCGATGCGGCGGGCAACGTCAGCCCCGCATCGCCTGACTTTACGCTGGTGGTGGATACCACCGCGCCTAACGCGCCGGTTATCAGCCAGGCGGTTGATGACGTGGGCACGATCACCGGCCCTGTCAGCTCCGGACAAAGCACCGACGACACCATTCCGCGTCTCGTCGGTACCAGCGAGCCGTTTGCCACGGTGAACATTTATGAAGGTACGACGCTGGTGGGCACCGGTACCGCGGATGCCAGCGGAAACTGGAGCATTCTGCTGACCACTACGCTGGCAACCGGTCCACATAGTTTTACGGCTCAGGCGACGGATGCGGCAGGTAACACCAGCGCGCCGTCAGCGACCTTCAACCTGACCATCGACACCACGCCGCCTGCGCAGCCGGTGCTGAGCAGCATTGTGGATGACGTCGGGAATGCCGCCACGCCTGTCGCCAATGGCGGATTGACCAACGACGCGCAGCCAACCCTCACCGGCACGGCGGAAGCGGGCGCGACGGTGAAAATCTTCGATAACGGCGTGCAGATTGGCAGCGTTGTCGCCACCGGCGGTAACTGGAGCTTTACGCCATCCCCGGCGCTCAGCGATGGTCAGCACAGCCTGACGTTTACCGCCACCGATGCGGCGGGCAACGCCAGCGCACCCACCAGCGGGTATGTGATCAACGTGGATGCCACCGCGCCAGCCGCACCGGTTATCAGCGCGATTGTAGACGACGTGGGCAGCGTTACCGGGCCGGTGACGGGCAATAACCCGACCAACGACACCCGACCAGCGTTGAGCGGTACCGCCGAAGCCAATGCGACGGTGCGTATCTACGACGGTAGCACGCTGGTTGGCACGGTCACCGCCGATGCCAACGGCAACTGGACGCTGGCGCAGACCACCACCACGCTGACGGAAGGTTCGCACAGCTTCACCGCCACCGCCACCGATGCCGCGGGCAATACCAGCGCGCCATCAACCGTGACCACAATCCTGGTGGACCTGACGGCACCGGGCGCACCGACCAGCCTGCAGGTGATCGCTAACGGAACCCAGGTCACCGGTACCGCGGAAGCGGGCAGCACCGTCACCATCACCAGCGGTAACGGCACGGTGCTCGGTACCGCGACGGCAGACGGTAACGGCAACTTTAGCGCTACCCTCACCACGGCGCAGACCAACGGTGAAGCGCTGCTGGTCTATGCGACCGATAAAGCCGGTAACGCTGGCGTCAGCGCCTCGGTGGTTGCGCCATCAACCAACATTCCAAATGCACCGGTTATCGCCAACATTGACGATAACGTCGGTAGCGTTACCGGAGGGCTGACCAACGGTAAAACCACCGATGACACCACGCCAACCCTGAGCGGCACCGCACAGCCGAACGCCACCGTCACGCTGTATAACAACGGCGTGTCGATGGGTACGGTAGTGGCGGATGCCAGCGGTAACTGGAGTTTTACGACCCCGGCATTAAGCGAGGGATCACACGCCTTTACCGCCACGGCAACCAACTCAGCCGGCACCAGCCCGATCTCGCTCTCGACAACCGTTATCGTCGACGTGACGGCGCCAAACGCGCCTGCCGGGACCTTTAACGCTGACGGCAGCGTATTGACCGGTACGGCGGAAGCGGGCAGCACCGTCACCATCCGCCTCGCGGACGGCTCAACGGTGACCACCACCGCAGACAGCAATGGCGCCTACAGCTACACCTTCCTCAACAAGCAGACCGAAGGCCAGACGCTGCAGATCACGGCCACCGATGCGGCGGGTAACACCTCGCAGCCGGGCTCGGTCCTTGCGCCGGTGGTGCCGCTCTCTGCCAGCAATAACGTTGAAGAGCTGGATCTCAGTACCACCGCCACCGTCACCAACAGCCAGTACAGCGACTATGGCTTCCTGCTGGTGGGTGCCGTAGGCAACGTGCTGACCCTGCTGGGCAACGATACAGCCCAGGTTGAGTTCAACGTGGGCAGCGGCGGCAGTGCGGATATTGTGGTCAATGCCAACGCCACGGGGGCGGTACTTTCGCTGCTCAACACCCTGGAGCTGGTGGTGCAGCGTTTCGATACCGTCAACAACACCTGGACCACCGTCGTGGATACCGGACAACCGCAGTTCGCCGACCTGCTGACCCTTGGGGCCACCGGCGTGTCGCTGAACCTGACCGGGCTCGCTGATGGCCAGTATCGCGTGCTGAGCTACAATACCAACCTGCTGGCAACCGGCTCGTACACTAGTCTGGATGTGGCGGTGAAAGAGACCAGCGCCGGGACCGTAACGGGCGACACCAGCCTGGACGGTAACGTGATCCTGGATACCGATCCTACCGCAGGCAGCGATAACGCCCCGGCAGGTACGACCGTCTCCGCCGTGACCAACGCGCTGGGGGTCACCACCAGCGTTAACGCCGACGGCACGGTGATTCAGGGGCAGTACGGTACGCTGACCATTAACCGCGACGGCAGCTACACCTACAACCTCACCGACACCAGTGCCGCGGTGATTGGCCGCACGGAGAGCTTCACCTACACCATTACCCATAACGGTGTCAGCGCGTCGGCAAATCTCGTGCTGTCGCTCGGTTCGGGCAGCGTGGCGAATGGCATTGTCGCCGTAGACGACGCGGCTTCCCTGACCTTCGACACCACCGTCCAGGCCATCGATAACGGCACATCGTCGCAAAGCGGCTTTACCCTGGTGGGGATCAATCTCGGCAACACGCTGGGGCTGAACCTGCTGGACGATATGACCAACCCGATCATCTACACCGTGGAGGAAGGTACAACCCGCACCATGACGATTCAGGCCTCCGTGGGGGGCGTAGCCCTGGCATCGGTGTTCGACCTGTACGTCTATAAGTTCAACAACGCGACCCAGACCTTCGAGCAGATGCGCGTTGAGCCGGGCTGGCTGCGTGCGCCGCTGCTGGGCGGCACCTCCTCGCAGCTGACGCTGAACCTGCCTGCCGGGGAGTATCTGTTCCTGCTCAATACGGCGGCAGGGATCACCGCGCTGACGGCCTACACCCTGAGCGTGCTGCAGGATCATGTCTACAGCGTCTCCAGCATCGGGGAGAGCACCACGGGGGATGTGCTGGCGAACGATCCGGTGCCGGATGGCACGGTGGTGACGGAAGTGAACGGTGTGGCGGTTAACAGCAGTGGAACAACCGACATTCAGGGAGAATACGGCACGCTGACCATTGATTCGTCCGGCCAGTACACCTACACCCTGAATAGCGGCGTGGGTGCGGACCATATCAGCACGCCGGACACCTTCGTCTATACCATTACGGCACCAAACGGCGCGAAAGATACGGGCTCGCTCAACATTACCCCAACCGCGCGGGCAATGGATGCGGTGAACGATGTCAGCACCGAGATGAGTGTCACGTCGGTACACCATACCTCGGCTTACTCTGACACCACCGTCGGCAGCGCCAGCTGGACCACCTCGTTGCTAGGTACCACCACGGGCAGCGGAAGCGGGACCTTTGTGGTGGATCCGAACACCGCCCTGCATAGCGCGTCGCTGCACTTTGACGTCGCGTCGCTGCTGGCGCTGGGCGGGCTGACGGTGAACTGGACGATCAGTGATGCCAACGGTGTTATCCGCACCGGCTCCTTCAGCGGCGGCTCGCTGCTGGGCGGCAGTATCGACGTGCCCCTGACCGGGCTGGATCTGAATGCCGGGACCTATACGCTGAGCTATACCGGCAGCGTACCCGGGCTGAGCGTGGGCAATATCACCATCACCCCGAGCGTGAACGGTACCACCTACTCGCTGACCCAGTTCGACTCCACCAGCGGCCACACCGTTGACGGCAATATCTTCGACGGTACGGATTCCGCCGGAGCGATGGATCAACTGCAGTCGGTCGATACCCGCGTGACCATTACCGGCTTCGACGGCACCACCACCACGCTGGATCCTTACACCGGCAGCACGCTGGTCAACGTCACGGGTCATTACGGCACGCTGTCGATTGGCGCAGACGGCCACTACACCTACACCCTCAACAGCGGGGTGTCGCTCTCAACCATCACGTCGAAGGAGGTCTTCAACTACACCCTCACCGATGCCAACGGCAATACGGACACTGCCACGCTGACCATCAATATGGCGCCGCAGTTCGTCAGTTCTGAGCATAACGATGTCATTACCGGCACCGCGTACGGCGATACGCTGATTTATCAGGTGCTGAACAGCACCGCAGGCAACGCCACCGCGGGTAACGTCAGCAGTACCGCCGGCGATCACTGGACCAACTTCTCGCTGGCCCAGGGAGACAAAATTGACATCGGCGATCTGCTGGTGGGCTGGAACGGCAGTGCGTCAACGCTCGGTAATTACCTGCATGTGACGAACAGCAATGGCAGTACCGTGATCGCCATCGACCGTGACGGTACAGGAAGCACCTATACCAATACCACGCTCGTGACGCTTGATAACGTCCAGACCACCTACGACGAGTTAGTTAACCAGCAACACATCGTGACCTGATAGCACCTGTAGTACCTGACCCGGGCGCACTGCGCCCGGGCATAAACAATAAAGCTGTACTTATTTTTTATTAGGGACATGACATGGGAAAGATGATGCCTTACTGGTGGCTCTCGTGCTGCCTGATATCTGTGCCCGCACTCTCCGCTAATCCGGCGGCGATGATTAATACCGGACAACTTCGCGAAACGCAGGAACTCCCCTCCCTGAATGGCCGCGTGGCGCCTGTGGCGGGCAACGCCGCCCCCGGCACGCTGCAGCTTGGCGACGCCGTCAACCGCGCCGTCACCTGGCACCCGGCCATCAGTGAAGCGGTAGGAAAACTCTACCAACAGAGTGAAGAGGTGGACGTCGCCAAATCGAAATACTACCCGCAAATTAACGCCGGTATGGACAATGGCTATACCCATGACGGCGACGATAATGGCTTTACGCCATCGCTGGTGCTCTCTCTTTCCCAGATGCTGTACGACTTTGGCAAGGTGGCAAGCCAGGTGCGTGCCGAAAACGCCGGGGTTGCCCAGCAGCAGGCCAACGTGCTGGTGAGCATCGACACCATCGCCCACGATACCGCCATCGCCATGGTGGAAGTGCAAACCTGGCAGCAGATGGTCGATACCGCCAAAGAACAGCTCGACGCCCTCTCCTCCATTGGCAAGCTGACCCGCCAGCGTAACGACGAAGGGGCCACCTCGCTCTCTGACGTGGTGCAGACCGATGCCCGTATCGAAGGGGCCCGCGCCCAGCTCATGCAGTACCAGGCCAGCCTCGACAGCGCCCGCGCCACGCTGATGAGTTTTCTCGGCTGGAACACCCTCAACGAGGTGGGCAACGATTTTCCGCAAAAGCTGGCCCGCAGCTGTGATATCGCCGAACCGGACGATCGTCTGGTGCCAGCGGTGTTAGCGGCCTGGGCGCAGGCGAACGTTGCGCAGGCCAACCTTGATTACGCCAACGCCCAGATGACCCCGACCGTCTCGCTGGAGCCGGAAGTGCGTCACTACCTCAACGACCGCTATGCGGGTAACGAAACGCGGGATCGCACGCAATACTCCGCGTGGGTGAAAGTGCAAATGCCGCTCTATCAGGGCGGCGGCCTCACCGCCCGGCGTAACGCTGCCGGACACGCCGTGGAAGCGGCGCAATCCACCATTCAGCGCACCCGCCTTGAGGTTCGCCAGAAGCTGCTTGAGGCGCGCAGTCAGGTGATGAGCCTGCTCAGCACCCTGCAGATCCAGGGTCGTCAGGAGGCGCTCAGCGCCCGCACCCGCGAGCTGTATCAGCAGCAGTATCTTGACCTTGGCTCACGCCCGCTTCTCGATGTGCTCAACGCCGAGCAGGAGGTCTACCAGGCGCGTTTCACCCAGCAACAGACCCTTGGCCAGCTGCATCAGCTGCAGCTCAACTGCCTCTACAACACCGGGCAGCTGCGCCATGCGTTCGATCTTGATAACCGCACCATCCAGACCGTGGAGATCCAGCCATGAAAGAGCGTGATATGCCGCAAGCTGAGCCCATGACGGATGATGCCCTGGCCCAGTGGGCGCAGGCCTTTGGCTTTATTGCCACGCGCTACCGCGTCGCCTGCTCTCCCGGCGCGCTGCTGGCAGGCGCACCGTGGCTGAAAGGCAAACCGATGGTGCCCGCCCTCACCCAGCTCGCCCGTGAGGCGGGGCTGTCGTTTCAGCTGCTTACCGCCAGCCAGCAGTCGATCAACAGCTGGCGTCTGCCGGTGGTGGTGGCGCTAAACGACGGCAGGGTTGGCGTGATCGAACATTTCGACGGCGACGATACGCTGGAGGTCAGCTTCTTTGACGACCAGACCTACACCAACCGTTTGTCGATGACGGCGATGCTGCCCGCCATCCGCCACGTCATCGCCCTGCGTCCGCTGGCAGCGCTGAAGGACAGCCGCGTGGACGCCTATATCTCAAAATACCGCCCGGACTGGCTCTACCGGCTGGGGATGCGCGACCTGCGCCCCTACAGCTGGGTGATGCTCGCCGCGCTGTTTATCAACGTGCTGTCGCTCTCCGGGATTGTCTTTTCCATGCAGGTGTACGACCGGGTGATCCCCGCCCAGTCCTACCCGACGCTGTATGTATTGACCATCGGGGTGCTGATCGCCACCCTGTTTGGCTTCGTGTTGCGCGTGGCGCGCGGGCACATTATGGATCTGCTGGGTAAACGCTCGGATCTGCGCGTTTCGGATCGCGTGTTCGGTCACGCCCTGCGGCTACGCAACAGCGCGATCCCACGCTCTACCGGCAGCTTTATCTCCCAGCTGCGCGAGCTGGAGCAGATCCGCGAGATGGTCACCTCCTCCACCATCTCGACGATTGTCGATCTGCCTTTCTTCTTACTGTTTGTGGTGGTGCTGGCGATTATCGCCCCGCAGCTGGCGTGGATCGCCCCGGTGGCGGCGGTGATCATGGTTCTGCCCGGCCTGCTGCTGCAGAAGAAACTGGCGGAGCTGGCGAAACAATCCGCCCATGAATCGACCCTGCGCAACGCGGTGCTGGTAGAAAGCGTGCAGGGGCTGGAGGACATCAAGCTGATGCAGGCGGAAAACCGCTTTTTGCAGCAGTGGAACAGCTATATCCAGATCACCGCGGAATCTGGCCTGCGTACCCGCGAGCTGACGCAGAATCTGATCAGCTGGGGGATGACCATCCAGAGCCTGGTTTACGCCGCCGTGATCGTGGTTGGCGCACCGATGGTGATCGACGGCACGCTGACCACCGGTTCGGTGGTCGCCGCCTCGATGCTGGCCTCGCGCATGATCGCCCCCATGGCGACGCTGTGCGGCGTGCTGGCCCGCTGGCAGCAGGTGAAAGCGGCAAAAGAGGGGCTGGACAGCATTATGCAGTTACCTACCGAGAACCAGCGCGAGGAGACGCCGATCCGCCAGGACGTGCTGCGCGGTCACTACCTGTTCGAGCAGGCGCAGTTTCGCTATCACCCGGAGGATCCGCGCATGGCGCTGCGCATCAACCGCCTGGAGATCAAGCCCGGTGAGAAAGTGGCGATCCTCGGGCGTAACGGCGCGGGCAAATCAACCCTGCTGCAGGCGATGGCAGGCGGGATGGATCTGGCGGGCGGCGAGCTGCGGCTCGACAACCTCAGCCTGCCGCACCTCGACGTCGCCGACGTCCGGCGCAACGTCGGCTTTATGACCCAGAACGCGCGGCTGTTTTACGGCACCCTGCGGGAAAACATCACCCTCGGCATGCCGCGCGCCACCGACGAGGAGATTTTCGCCGCACTGGAGTTAACCGGCGCGGCGAGCTTTGTGCAGAAGCTGCCGAAGGGGCTGGACTATCCGATCATGGAGAACGGCGTGGGGCTCTCCGGCGGCCAGCGGCAGTCGATCCTGCTGGCGCGCATGCTGCTGCGCGACCCGAATATCGTCCTGATGGACGAACCCACCGCCTCGCTGGATGAGCATACCGAACGGGAGTTTATCCAGCGTCTGAGCGCCTGGCTCGGCCACCGTACGCTGATCGTCGCCACCCATCGCGTGCCGGTGCTGGAACTGGTCGAGCGGGTGGTGGTGCTCAAGGAGGGCATGCTGGTGATGGATGCCCCGAAAGCGCAGGCGCTGAACAACAGCCGCATGCAACAACAGCAGGCAGCCGCCGCAAGGGAGTGGAAAAATGAAAATCAGTCAGCGTGATGCCGCGGCAATGGACGATCTGGATAATGCGCTCGGTTCTGAAAGCGGCTACACCGGCGCGCGACGAATCGTGATCCTCTCTCTGCTGCTGTTTATCGTCCTCGGGATCTGGGCCTGGTTTGGCGTGCTGGATGAGGTCTCAACCGGTACCGGCAAAGTGATCCCCAGCTCGCGCGAGCAGGTTTTACAGTCGCTGGACGGGGGGATCCTCACCGAGCTGAACGTCCACGAGGGCGATCAGGTACAGGCCGGACAAGTGCTGGCGCGCCTTGATCCCACGCGTTCAGAATCAAACGTCGGCGAAAGCGCGGCACGCTATCGCGCCTCGCTGGCCTCCAGCGCGCGCCTGTATGCCGAGGTGAACGATCTGCCGCTTAAATTCCCCCCTTCGCTGAAGGAATGGCCGGAGCTGATTGCGGACGAAACGCGGCTCTATAACTCCCGCCGCGCGCAGCTTGAGGATACCCAGCGGGAGCTGCGTGCCGCGTTAGATCTCGCCAATAAGGAGCTGGCGATCACCCAGCGGCTGGTCAAAACCGGGGCCGCCAGCCACGTAGAGGTGCTGCGCCTGCAGCGGCAGAAAAGTGACCTGGAGCTGAAGCTCACCGACGTGCGCTCGCAGTATTATGTTCAGGCGCGCGAGGCGCTCTCCAAAGCCAACGCGGAGGTGGATATGGTCTCGGCGATCCTGAAAGGCCGTCAGGATTCCGTCACGCGCCTGACGGTGAAATCGCCGGTGCGCGGGATCGTGAAAAACATCAAGGTCACCACCATCGGCGGCGTGATCCCACCCAACGGCGAGCTGATGGAGATCGTGCCGGTGGACGATCATCTGCTGATCGAAACCCGCCTCTCGCCGCGCGATATCGCCTTTATCCATCCGAACCAGGAAGCGCTGGTCAAAATCACCGCCTACGACTACGCCATTTACGGCGGGCTGCACGGGGTGGTAGAGACGATTTCCCCGGACACCATCCAGGACGAAGCCAAGCCGGAAGTGTTCTATTACCGGGTGTTTATCCGCACCAGCCAGGATTACCTGGTGAATAAAGCAGGCAGGCACTTCTCAATTGTGCCGGGGATGATTGCGACGGTGGATATTAAAACCGGAGAGAAAACGGTGCTGGATTATATGATTAAGCCGTTTAACCGGGCGAAGGAAGCGCTGAGGGAGCGGTGATCTTTGCAGGATGAACAGGGCATGCCTCCACTCTATTTATAGAGCGGAGGCAGTTTGTTGCACTTCAAACCGTAGCTCGCTCATTCCAGGCATCGGAGTATTGAATATTTCCATCAACATAACGCCATGTGATTTTCTCGTAGCGCAGTTGAATGCTTTCCATGTGCCCTGTTCCCGGACAGTTACGTGTATCGTGCATAATTGGCGTAATAGAAACAACTTTTACACTTTCCAGTAAAATATTGAAGTATTCAACTTCCTGCCCTGCATCATTAATGTGGTACCACTTTACCTCTGCAGATTTGAGAGTTTGCCCTGTTGCAACAGCCCGATAAAGATAGGGGGATGCGCTGTCAATTTCTTTTTCAAACAGGAAAGGAGCGTGCTGACGTGTTCCGGTGAGTCTTCCTGTTGTCCCATCAACCGGGATACTTAAATTATGTGTCAAACCACGTAATTCAATACTCCCTTCTCTATGTTCTACGTCAGATGACCCCTTAATCAGATTCCCTGCATCATCTTTTAGCCATAAATGGACCGGTACAGCCATCATTTTCCTCCTTATTAATCATATAACCATCTTCCCGCTTTCGCAGATTCGGCGAACATCCTCACCGTTAAAGGCTTAGAAATTTGCTTTACGGGTTTATCCGTAAACCATTTTCGAAAAAACCATGTGTGAAACCATGGGTAATAGGCATTGTAATTCATCAGCGTTATATCAATATTGAATCGTTCGCTGAATTTATCCATACAGATGGCTAAATCATCATCCTCTGCATAGTCTTGTAAAATATCATCTAACTGCAAAGGTATGAGCTTGCCGGTAAATGTACCCATAACGGGCAATTCATTCTGAAAAAAATCCAAAACCTCTTGTTCAGTTACCATATCCGGTCTTTCTTATGAGCAATCGTGTTATACATTTTAAGTGTCTTATAGCATATTTGAGCCAAATCGCTGGCTACCAATGTCCAGCCAATCACTGGCAGGCCTCTCCCGACAAAGGCCCCCAAATTTGTCACATACTTAGGTTTTAAAGTGGCAATGCTCGCTTCAGTTAACGTCGGTAATCTTACAGGTAACTCTACATTGAGATATTGACGTAAATATTTTGATGCTATAGATGTTCCTGCTGTTGTTCCGTAGGGCTTATTTCTGGTCTTTAATATCGGCAATCCTAAAATGATACAACTCATTGTTAGTGCATCCTCTATGCCGCCAAACTGCTCTTCAATTTTATCTAACAAAATCCAGAAAAACAGTTCACCAGCCGATATGTTGCAAATTCCTTTATAGAAGTAGGTTCCATTAAGCGCCTCGACGGTATCCATACACACCTTCATAGCCATTCTTATTAAGAATAAATACCATACGCCACTTTGACCGCAATGTTGATAAAATAGACCTTTATAAATTCCTAATTTTATAAACCGGCAGTATTATGTGCGGCGGAAAATATTGGCTCATCAGGTGAAACATTTTTGGCTTGAACGCATTCCTCATTTTCCATTTTTTCTGAAGCAGCCTCGCAGAATGTAACTTATCCCTTCATCCCTACTTTTTCTAACGGCTTTTCGGGCGTATGTTCCTCCCACGCCAGCAAAATCTGGCGTCGGGATTGGCATCCCGGTTAAACTTAATGGCGGCGTAAGCTCTTGTTGCGCCGTGCGTCTGGCTACATTCCAATGGTGGGCTGGGCGGGGGCGTCGCAAGACGCGCCGGTGTCCATTAAGGCCGGTAATGCCAACTCCGTTCAGTCCTGCCACCCGGGAAATTGGCATTTCTCTGGCAGTGTCTTAATCACTTAATGGAAACTGTCATATGACCACCAGTAACGCACTTTTCACGACCCCTTTCGACTGCAACACCGACTTCATCGATCTTGCCGACAATTGCCAACGCTATTGCGAAGCGCTGGTAGAAGAGACCAATCCCGCGAGAAAAATAGCCCTCTGCGGTCGTCTTGCCTCGACTTTTGCCCTGCTCCGCCCAATGCTGCTGGAGCCTATCCTTGAGCACTTACAGGAACGTCTCACCGTCGATCGATTTCCCGAACGTGAGCCTGTATTCAACACCGAATCCGACCAGCTCTGCCGCTACTGCGAGGAAATTACCCAACTGTTGATGACTGACGCGCTCACGCCCGGATCCGCACGCGTGATGGGGGATTTGCTCTTTGAACTCACTGGATATTTTGCCGACCAGCTAAAAGCCCCGCGCTGGCTGAGGACGGAGGCTGGAATCGCGTTGCTGGGTTGAGGTGGTTTTCTCCCTCTCCCTGTGGGCTGAGGGATCCCCAGTAATATGGTCATGCCACCATGA
>NZ_JALW01000008.1:0-64662 GCF_000710795.1 Enterobacter sp. T1-1
TGGGAAAAGAGTACAGTAATATGGTCATGGTGGCATGACCATATTACTGGGGATCCCTCAGCCCAAAGGGAGAGGGGACGGTGTAGTACAAAATTAGAGCATTGAGACGACGCGTTTAAGTAACCGAATTCGCGGCGCAATGGACGCTTTGTCCAGCCACTCCGCCGGGCTGTGGAAGCCCGCGCCAATCGGCCCTAAGCCGTCAAGCGTGGGGATACCCAGCGCAGCGGTGTGGTTGGCATCGCTGCCGCCGCCGACCGCCTGCCAGGTAATGGCGATGCCTTCCGCTTTACCTGCCGCTTCAACCTGCTGCATCAGTGCCTGAGTCGCAACGCTTGCTGCCATCGCCGGTTTGTGATTGACCCGCGTCAGCGTCGTCGTCACGCCGTCTAAAAAGCCTTTTTCACATAAGGCTTCCAGCGCCTGATTCACCCGGTCATACTCGTCGTTTTCCCAGAAGCGAACGTCGAGCTCGGCCACGGCGTGGTCCGCCACCACGTTTGCCGCGCTGCCGCCGCGAATCACCCCTACGTTGAGTGTGGTGCCGCGCGACCCGTCGCTCAGCGCATTCAGGGCAACGATGCTGTTTGCCAGCGCTGTGATTGCCGAACGGCCTTTTTCCGGGTCGTTACCCGCATGTGCCGCCACGCCCTTGAAGGTGAGGTGATAGCCCGCCATACCTTTCCGGGCTTTCACCAGAGAGCCATCAGCACGGGCAGCTTCGCACACCAGCACGCAGCGGGAGCGTTGTGCCAGCACACCGATCCATTCGTGGGAGTATACCGAGCCCGTTTCTTCGTCCGGGTTCATCGCGACCGCGATTGCCAGGCGATCTTTATCCGCAGGATCTAGCTCGCGCATTGCCCACAGAATATTGAGCAGTCCGCTTTTCATATCAGACACGCCGGCGCCGTAGAGACGCGTATCGTCCTCGCTCAATGGGCGTTCGGCCACGGTGCCGGGGGCAAAAACGGTATCAAGATGGCCGACCAGCAGCACGTCGAACTGCTCTGCCTGCGGCTTGTTGCTGACGAAGAGGCCCGGGCCAACTTTCTCGCCCAGGTTTACCTGCCCGGTATGCCAGCCTTCGCGTTGCCAGAGAGATTCTAAAATGCCAGCCACGGCGGCAACGCCCGCGATGGTCTGGGTGCCGCAGTCCACGTTCACCAGGCTTTTCAGCTCTTCAATGTAGCGATCCAGATTCATTTCCTTTTCCTTGTAAGCGGTAAGCGCGCGATCGCGCAGGGTCATTCTGGCGAGGTTGAGCGTAAAAAAAATGATACAAATCATCCCGTAAGGTTGAGCCAGGACGAAAAACGCAGAAGTGTGACCGATGACAGCGACGGGGTTGTTTCAGCCTGAAAGTGATCGACTTAACACTGTGGTGTAAATCTCTGGTTTGACCACGCATTATTGCGTTTCAAAGTTGTTAAATTTTACGCGTTGTTCTAGAAACAAAATGTAACATCTCACTGTTCCACAACAACGGACAACAACTATGAACAACTCAGGGAAATACCTTACATGGGCACTGCTTTCCGTTGTGGGAGCTTTTGCCCTGGGCTATATCGCCCTCAACCGGGGGGAACAGATCAATGCGCTCTGGATTGTCGTTGCCTCCGTCTGCATTTATCTGATCGCATATCGTTTTTATGGTCGCTATATCGCCAAAACGGTGCTGGCGGTTGACGGCACGCGCATGACGCCCGCCGTTCGTCATAACGACGGGCTGGACTACGTTCCGACCGATAAGAAAGTGCTGTTCGGTCACCACTTTGCGGCGATTGCCGGGGCAGGCCCGCTGGTGGGGCCGGTGCTGGCGGCGCAGATGGGCTATCTGCCGGGGATGATCTGGATCCTTGCCGGCGTGGTGCTGGCGGGGGCCGTACAGGACTTTATGGTGCTGTTCGTCTCCACCCGTCGCGACGGCCGTTCGCTTGGCGAGCTGGTGAAAGAGGAGATGGGCGCGACGGCCGGGGTGATTGCGCTGGTGGCGACCTTTATGATCATGGTGATCATCCTTGCGGTGCTGGCGATGATTGTGGTGAAAGCGCTGACCCACAGTCCGTGGGGGACTTACACCGTCGCGTTCACCATTCCGCTGGCCATTTTTATGGGGATCTACATTCGCTACCTGCGTCCGGGACGCATTGGTGAGGTGTCGGTGATTGGTCTGGTGCTGCTGGTGTTCGCCATTATCTCCGGCGGCTGGGTGGCAGAGAGCCCAACCTGGGCACCGTTCTTCGACTTTACCGGCGTACAGCTAACCTGGATGCTGGTGGGGTACGGGTTTGTGGCCGCGGTGCTGCCGGTGTGGCTGCTGCTGGCCCCGCGTGATTACCTTTCCACGTTCCTGAAAATTGGCACCATCGTCGGGCTGGCTATCGGTATTTTGATCATGCGCCCGACGCTGACCATGCCAGCGTTAACCAAATTCGTTGACGGTACGGGCCCGGTCTGGACCGGTAACCTGTTCCCGTTCCTGTTTATCACCATCGCCTGTGGTGCGGTGTCTGGCTTCCACGCGCTGATTGCCTCCGGGACCACGCCGAAGATGCTGGCGAATGAAAATCAGGCCTGCCTGATTGGCTACGGCGGCATGCTGATGGAGTCCTTCGTGGCGATCATGGCGCTGGTCTCTGCCTGCATTATCGACCCGGGCGTCTACTTCGCGATGAACAGCCCGATGGCGGTTCTGGCTCCGGCGGGCACCGCCGACGTGGTGGCATCCGCAGCACAGGTGGTAAGCGGCTGGGGCTTTGCCATTACCCCGGATACGTTGACGAGTATCGCCAGTGAAGTGGGCGAGCAGTCGATTATCTCCCGCGCGGGTGGCGCACCTACGCTGGCGGTGGGCATGGCCTACATACTTCACGGTGCGCTGGGCGGGCTGATGGATGTCTCGTTCTGGTATCACTTCGCCATTCTCTTTGAAGCGCTGTTTATTCTGACGGCGGTGGATGCGGGGACGCGTGCGGCGCGCTTTATGCTGCAGGATCTGCTGGGTGTGATCTCCCCGAATCTGAAGCGTACCGATTCGCTCCCGGCGAACCTGCTGGCAACGGCCTTGTGCGTGCTGGCGTGGGGGTACTTCCTGCATCAGGGCGTGGTGGATCCGCTTGGCGGTATTAACACGCTGTGGCCGCTGTTCGGTATCGCTAACCAGATGCTGGCAGGGATGGCGCTGATGCTGTGTGCGGTGGTGCTGTTCAAGATGAAGCGCCAGCGTTATGCCTGGGTGGCGCTGCTGCCTACCGCCTGGCTGCTGATTTGTACCCTGACGGCGGGCTGGCAGAAAGCCTTCAGCCCGGACAATAAAGTGGGCTTCCTGGCGATTGCCAATAAGTTCCAGGCGATGATCGACAGCGGTAAAATCCCGGCGCAGTATACGGAATCACAGCTGTCGCAGCTGGTGTTTAACAACCGTCTGGATGCCGGGCTGACCATCTTCTTTATGGTGGTGGTCGTGGTACTGGCGTTGTATTCTCTGAAGACCGCGCTGGCGGCGCTGAAAGAAGACAAGCCGACAGCGAAAGAGACACCGTATGAACCGATGCCTGAGAACCTGGACGAGATTGTGACCCAGGCGAAAGGGGCGCATTAACCTGTGTGCCGGGTGGCGCTAGCGCTTACCCGGCCTACATTTCTTATCCTCCCTCTCCCTTTGGGAGAGGGCCGGGGTGAGGGAAACAAACGAGAAATGACTTATGTTCGACACCCTTTCCAAAGCAGGTAAATACCTGGGCCAGGCCGCCAAAATGATGATTGGCGTGCCGGACTACGACAACTACGTCGAGCATATGCGCGTCAACCATCCGGACCAGACGCCAATGACCTACGACGAATTTTTCCGCGATCGCCAGGACGCCCGTTACGGCGGCAAGGGCGGGGCGAAGTGCTGTTAACCCTCTTTCGGTAAATAGAGGCTGATCTGTTCCTGTTTACAGCCGTAGATCGCCGCCAGCTTTTCACGGGTGCGCTTTTGCGGACGGGAGTCCAGCGCTTCCAGCTGTGATACGGCAGACTGGCTGATGCCGAGTTTCTCTGCCACCTCCTGCTGGGACATGCCGCGCAGGATGCGCCAGGCGGCCTGCAGGCTGACGTTCTGCCAGGTCATGATGCTGCAAACCTCACCTGGAAGTTCAACGTCATCCAGCTCATCGTGTTCGACTTCAATATCCTCCAGATCGTCGTCGGTTTCGTCGTCGATTTCCGCCATCTGCAGGCACATACGAAAATATTCATCATAGGGAATAACCACGTACTGCGTTTTTCCGTTATCGTCCTTAATTAGCTGAACAGCCATAGGTGGCTTTCTCCTCGTGCAGGTAAGTTGTTGATGTTCTGCGCTTAACGGCCAAAACATAACAATGGTTATCGGGTTCGTCCCGAAGCGTATAGACGATGCGGTAATCGCCAACGCGTAGCCGGTAGTGATCTTCTGTCGCCGATATTTTTTTGATATCGGGCCGGGGAGCCGAGCGGTCATCCAGCTCAACAAGCTTCAACTCAATGCGACGCTGATATCGCTCGTCAATCTTTAAAAATGCCTTCTTTGCCCCATTGGACCAGACAATCTTCATCCGTACCTCCACTGTACGCCCACACAAAGTATAAGGAAATAATAAGACTATTAGATAAATTCCGAATTTCTTATGGGCTACTGTAGAGCGGAGAACAAATGCAGGTAAGCGGCAAAACGCAAACCGTCGAGGCGGTGCGAAAACGCCTCTGCCGGGCGACAGAGGCTTGCAGAAAATGTGCGATCAGGCGTTCAAACCGCCGTCCACATCCAGCCCCGTACCGGAGATCTGTCCGGCGGCCGGGCTGGCGAGGAAGGTGACCGCCGCCGCGATATCTTCCGGTTGCCCGTAATGACCGACGGCAATCATCCGACGCTGGGCTTCTGCCTGTTCGCCGTCCTCCGGATTCATATCGCTGTTGGTTGGGCCGGGATGCACCAGGTTCACGGTAATACCGCGGGGCCCCAGATCCCGCGCCAGACCGCGCGTGAAGGAGTTAAGCGCGGATTTGGTCATGGAGTAGACGGAGATACCCGGCATCGCCACGCGGTTTGCCAGACAGCTACCGATATTGATAATGCGTCCGCCGTCAGACATGTGTACCAGCGCTTCCTGAGTGGCGATCACCACGCCGCGAATGTTGACGTTAATCAGGGCATCGATATCCGCCAGCGTCATGGACTCCAGCGGGCCGCCGCGGGCGATACCGGCGTTATTGACCAGAATGTCCAGCCCGCCGAGGGTGCGCGCCGCATGGGTGACCGCGTCCTGAATAGCCTCTGCACTGGCGCTGTCGGCCTGAACCGCCTCACTGTGCCGCCCCAGCGCGCTTATCTCATCGACCACGGCCTGGGCTTTATCGACGGACTTTTCATACGTGATAACCACATCGGCACCGGCGCGTGCCAGCGACAGCGCGATAGCACGGCCCAATCCCCGGCTGGCACCGGTAACCAGCGCTTTCTTACCTGTTAAATCGATCTGCATGATGACCTCGTTGCGAGAGTGGTGAGAATCATCATTAGGTATAGTCGCTCGGCGCGTTTAACGGCTGAAGGATTCCACTTTCTCGAATGCCGCGCGCAGAACGTCAGGCGTGAGCGCCACGGGCAAATAGTGAATCGACTCCACCGGGCGCAGGGTGTGATTGATGACCTTGTCCAGTTCGTCACGGTTGTTGATATCCACCTCCAGCTCGCGAAGCCGGGTCGGCAGGTTAAAGCGCTGATACGCGGTGATAAGCTGCGCCAGCACGTCGTCCTGACCGAGCAGGGCGCTTTGCACCAGAATGCCGTAGGCCACTTTGGTGCCGTGCAGGTATTTTTCCGTCTGCGGCAGGATGGTTAAGCCGTTATGCACCGCATGTGCCGCCGCCACGCGTGTATAACGTTCGCCGAGCCCACCGACCATGCCGCCACCGGCAATAATGGCATCCACCACATCCCTGAATGCCTGCGTTGCTTCGCCGCGCTGCTGGTCAGCCAGCGCGTCCTCGCTGCGTTCCAGCAGCACGTCGCGGATAGCCAGCGCGCCGTTAATCCCCAGACGTACGGTCAGCGGCAGGTGTTCAGGCTGCGGTGCGAGTACAACCGCTTCATACCACTTCGCCAGGGTATCGCCGATACCAGCCAGCAGGTATTCCGCCGGGGCGTTAAGGATGATTTGCGGCTCCACCAGCACCAGGAAATTGGCATCGTCGAAAATTTCAAACTGCAGCGCCTGCCCGGCATCGTTGTACCAGACGGAGAGCGGCGTCCATGCCGCACAGGTAGCGGCGATAGTCGGGATACCCACGAACGGAACGCCCAAACGACGCGCCACGGCTTTAACCGTATCCATCACCGCTCCGCCGCCAACGCCAATCACCACGACCGCCTCGCTGCCGGATTCATTCACCAGATGGGTGACGTCACGCTCGCTGCAGTGGCCTTTGAACAACAGGTGTTTTGCGCCGGGGGCCGCAAAGCTCTCCGGCAGGTAGGGACGTGCGCCTTCAAGCGCGCGTTCGCCGTAGATCCACACCGCGCGGGAAAGCTGCTCCGGGGTGAAGAAGTCATGCAGATGCGCAAGGCTTCCGGGATGAGAAAAGTAGTTCGCCGGGCCGGGAACGACGCGGATATCGGTGTTGCTCATGGTGTTGTCCTTTTTTAGCAAGCGCTAACCCGATGTTATGTCTGGACATCCGGATGGCTAATAATATTTGGCTTTATCTTATGCCTTTTCTGTCGTTGTCAGTCAACCGGAGCTGTGAAAAATTCAATAAATCAAACTATTAATGAGGATCCTACGCGGATGGTTTCCAGTCGCCTTGAGATGCGCGGTATCAGCCTGGCCTTTTCCGGCTTTCAGGCGCTGTCGCGCGTGGACTTTACCCTGAACGGCGGATCGGTGCATGCATTGACCGGGGCTAACGGCGCAGGGAAATCGACGCTGATGGCGGTGCTGTGCGGAACGCACGATCGCTATGAGGGGGAGATCTGCATTAATAACCAGCCGGTGACGATCCGCGAACCGCTCGATGCCAAACGGCTGGGGATCCACCTTGTGCAGCAGGAAGTGGACGTGGCGCTGGTTCCGGGGCTGAGCATCGCTGAAAACATCATGCTCGACCAGCTGGCGCAGCCGGGACATCGCTACCGCTGGCGTGCTATTCGTCAACAGGCGAAGCAGGCGCTGGCGCAGCTCGACGTTGCGCTGGACGTTCGCCGTTCCATCGACAGCTGTTCGTTGGCTGAAAAACAGCAGATCCTGCTGGCGCGGGCGCTGTCGCATCACTGCCGTTTTTTGATCCTCGATGAACCTACCGCACCGCTGGATGCCCACGACAGTGAACGCCTGTTCGCGGTGGTGCGACTTTTAAAGCAGCAGGGCATTGGCGTGGTGTTTATCTCGCACCGCATTCATGAGCTGAAAGCCATCTGTGACACCTTAACGGTGCTGCGTGATGGCAAGCTGATTGAGACCGGCCCGATGGCGGATCTCAGCGGCGAAGCGATCGTCGAGAAGATGCTCGGCCACGAACTGAGCGATATCTACCCGCCAGCACGTCCTGTGCATAGCGACGAGACGCTGCTGCGGGTGGAGGGGCTGCACGACGACGCGTTGCTGAAAGATATCTCCCTGCATCTGCGTAAAGGCGAAATCCTCGGCATTGCCGGGCTGGCGGGCGCAGGCAAAACCGAACTCTGCAAGGCGCTGTTTGGTGCCAGCAAAAGCCGGGTGGAGCGTGGCGAGCTCAATCATCAGCCCTGGAAACCGCGCGATCCGGCCGATTCTGTGCTGCGGGGGCTGGCGCTGGTACCGGAGGAGCGGCGCAAGGAGGGGATTTTCATCGACGAGCCGGTGAGCATGAACCTGGCCGTGACGGCAGATAACAGCTTTTCGCGCTGGAGTCTCTTTGGTCATCGTCAGGCGTGGCGCTGGGCGGAAGAGGTGATTGCCCGCGTCGGCGTGCGAACACGCGGGCCGGGGCAGGTTTTACATCGGCTTTCTGGCGGTAACCAGCAGAAGGTTGCTATTGGCAAATGGCTGCGCAATGACGCCAGCGTGCTGATATTTGACGAGCCGACCAAGGGCGTTGACGTCAAAGCGAAGACCGATCTGTTTCAACTGATCGACGGCCTGGCCCGCGAGGGCAAAGGGGTGATTTACGCTTCGGGCGAGTTTGCCGAACTGGTAGGGCTATGCGACCGCATCTGCGTGCTCTGGGACGGACGCATCGTGGCGGAAATCCCCGGGGCCGAGGCGCGGGAAGAGACACTACTTTATTATTCAACCGGAGGAACGGCGTCGTGAGCAAGGCCCTTTCAGTAACGGCGACGGTATCTGGCCGTCAGCAACTTTTCGATTTTCTCTACCGGTGGGGCATGTTGCTCACCGTGGTGGCGCTGGTGGTGGTTTTTGGCCTGGCGTCGGACAGCTTCCTCGACCCGAACAACATCATCAACATTCTGCGCTCGATTGCCATCGTCACGGTGATTGCCATTGGCGTATCGATTTCACTGACCGTGGGCGGGTTCGATCTCTCCGTTGGCTCAACGGCGTCGCTGGCGAATGCGCTGGTGATCTCGCTCTTCGTCTGGCACGGCTTCGGCGCCACCGAGTCGATCCTGATCACCCTCGCGCTCTGTACCCTGGTCGGGCTGTTTAACGCCTTTCTGATCGTCATTCTGCGTATTCCGGACATGCTCGCCACGCTTGCCAGCCTGTTCGTCATTCAGGGCGTGGCGATGACCTACAGCTACGGCGGGTCGATTACCGAGAACATGGTGCTGCCGAGCGGTGATATGGCGGAAGGAACTATTCCGGCGGCGTTCAGCCTGCTGGGGCAGGTGCCGACCATCGTCATCATCATGCTGGCGGTGACCCTGCTGGCACAGCTGGGATTGTCACTGACCACCCACGGCCGACGCATGTATGCCATCGGCGGCAACCCGGAGGCGGCGCGCCTTTCGGGTATCCGCACCACGCGCTACAAGGTCGCGGCCTACGTGCTTG
Source organism: Enterobacter sp. T1-1 (assembly GCF_000710795.1). Classification (NCBI taxonomy): domain Bacteria; kingdom Pseudomonadati; phylum Pseudomonadota; class Gammaproteobacteria; order Enterobacterales; family Enterobacteriaceae; genus Enterobacter; species Enterobacter sp. T1-1. Next base: position 9,021 of record NZ_JALW01000008.1, read on the forward strand.
CCTCGCTGCTGGCCGGACTGGGCGGGATTTTGCTGGCCTCGCGCATTGGGTCGTCGCAGGTGAATGCGGGCGGCGGGTATCTGATGGACGCGGTGGCGGCAGCGTGGATCGGCTTTTCGCTGGCTGGGTCCGGCAAGCCGAACGCGCTGGGAACGCTGGTGGGGGCGGTCATTCTGGGCGTGCTATCGAACGGGCTGGTGATGCTCTCCGTACCGTATTACGCCATGGACATTATAAAAGGGCTGGTGCTTGCCGTGGCGCTGGCGATTACTTACATACAAAAACGCTGACAACACAACGGGATAAAAAATGAAAAAGATTGCACTCTCTTTGGTGGCTCTTGGGTTACTCACCTCTCTGCCGGGCTTTGCGGCCACGCCCGCACCGGTTCCGGCGGCCATTGCCAACCACGACGGCCCCATTCGCATTGCGGTGATCCGCAACCTTGGCTCGGATGACAACACCACGCAGTTTGTCGCCGGGGCGATTCAGGAAGGGAAAAAACTTGGCTTTAAGGTCAGCACCTTTTTAAGCAACGGTGACGACGCAAAATTCCAGGACTTTGTGAATCAGGCGATCAGCCAGAAATATGACGGGATTATTCTCTCTCAGGGGCGTGATCCGTATGCGACCGCGCTGGTGAAGAAGGCGGTGGATGCCGGGATTAAGGTTTCGGTGTTTGATACCGCCGTCAACGGCGAGATCCCAGGCGTGACGGTCACCCAGCAGGACGATGCCTCCCTGACGAATCTCTCCTTCGGCCAGCTGGCGAAAGATTTCAACGGCAAGGCCAATATCGTCAAGCTGTGGGTCGCCGGTTTCCCGCCGATGGAGCGTCGTCAGGCGGCGTATAAGGAACTGCAGAAACAGTACCCGAATATCAAAGAGCTGGAGTCTATTGGCGCGGTGTCGTCGGACGTGCAGGGCGATACCGCCAACAAGGTTGGGGCAATTCTGGCGAAATACCCGAAAGGTAAAATCGACGCTATCTGGGGCACCTGGGACGCCTTCAGCCAGGGGGCGTATAAAGCCCTGAAGGAGAATGGCCGCACTGAAATCAAGCTCTACAGCATCGACATCTCCAACCAGGATTTACAGCTGATGCGCGAGCCGGGAAGCCCGTGGGCAGTGAGCGTGGCGGTGGATCCAAAGCTGATTGGGGCAACTAACGTGCGTCTGATCGCTAACAAGATTGCCGGAGAGCCGACGCCTGCGACCTATGATTTTAAAGCAGCGGCGATCCCGCAGGCGCTGCTGACCGCCCAGCCGGGTGCGGTGAACGTGGCGTCGCTGGGGAAAATCATTCCGGGCTGGGGACAGACCGAAGACTTTATTGCGCCGTGGTTTGCGACGCTGGAAGCTAAGTCAAAATAGTGCCCGATAAGGCGCTGCCGCCACCCGGCGAAAGGAGCTAAAGGTGACAACATTACCCACCCCTGAATACAGCCGCAATATGCGGCTGATTGGCCATAGCGACCAGGGCGGTCGCCCGGACGGCGTGCAACTGATGGTGCACCGCGGTTATGCGTATATTGGCCATATGGTGTCGCAGGGCTTTTCGATTGTTGACGTGCGCGACCCGAAAAACCCGAAAGCGGCGGGTTATATACCTGCGCCGCCCGGCACCTGGAATGTGCATTTGCAGGCACACGACGATTTGCTACTGGTGATTAACGCCCGGGATCTGTTTGCCGATGCCCGCTTCGCCGATGAAAAGGTCTACTACACCCGTCAGGTGGGGGAGACCGTCAGCGACGTGCAGGACAAAGGCTGGAGCGCCGGGCTGCGCGTATTTGATATCTCCACGCCGGACAGGCCGCGTGAAATCGGCTTTCTGTCGTTAAATGGCATTGGTATCCACCGCATCTGGTACGTCGGCGGTCGCTGGGCCTATGTGTCGGCGCTGATCGACGGCTTTACCGACTATATCTTCCTGACCATCGACCTGGCCGATCCGCGTAAGCCCGAAGTGGCAGGGCGCTGGTGGTTGCCGGGCATGAATCAGGCCGCAGGTGAACGGCCAGAGTGGCCGGAAGGCAAACGCTACGCGCTGCATCATGCCATTATCGCCGGGGATACGGCATACGGCAGCTGGCGCGACGGCGGTTTAACGCTGCTGGATGTGAAAGATCGCACTCAGCCGAAGCTGATTAGCCACCGCAACTGGAGCCCGCCGTTTGGTGGCGGGACGCATACCGCGCTGCCGCTGCCGGACCGCGATCTGCTGGTGGTGCTCGACGAAGCGGTGCTCGACAACCAGGAGGACGGCGAGAAGTTCATCTGGCTGTTTGATATCCGCGAGCCGTCGAACCCGGTAAGTATCTCCACCTTCCCGCAGCCGGATGAAAGAGACTACGTGGCGAAAGGCGCGCATTTCGGCCCGCATAATCTGCACGAGAACCGGCCGGGAAGCTTTGTCAGCTCCACGCTGATCTTCGCCACCTTTCAGAATGCAGGGGTGCGTGCGTATGACATTTCGAATCCCTACCGCCCGGTGGAAACGGGGGCGCTGGTACCTGCTGCACCTGAAAGGATGATGGATACACGCCCGAATCGCCCGCAGGTGATCCAGTCGTGTGATGTTTTTGTGGATGCGCAGGGAATTATTTACAGCACGGATTATAACGGCGGGTTGTCGGTGATTGAATATTGGGGCTGAAAGGGAATGGGGAACTGAAATATATTTATTAGGTGAATGCTTATATTTATAGATTCTTAAAATAAACGCGCCGACTTTATCTTTAAGTCCTGATACGTACTATGGCTCTTTTTTTATTCAAGGATGAATTTAATGAGCCTGAAAAAATGTGCAGCCTGGTTGCAAATAGCACTGCAACTCCTTCCGCCGTCATTATTTTCGCTGGGCGCGACGCCCGTCGCCGCGCAGGATAAGGTAGCCGAGCCGCAAACCACCGAGCGGGTAGTGGCACAAACCGCCGTGCAGGCGGGGTCACTGCTGGAGAGCGGCAGTGGCCGTTCTGTCGCCAGCGCAATTACGTACCAGGCAACAAATACCGCCACGCAGGAAATTGAGTCCTGGTTAAATAAATTTGGTACCACGCGTCTGAATATCGGTACTGATGAGCATTTTTCCATTCAGGACGCGGAGTTAGATCTGCTTATCCCTTTATACGAGCAAAAATCGTCGCTGGTGTTCACCCAATTGGGGGGACGTCGTCACGACGACAGAAATATCGTTAATGTCGGGTTTGGCTACCGTGAATTTAATACCGCATGGATGTGGGGCGTGAATACCTTTTACGATCGCCAGGTTTCGGCGAATCAGCATCAGCGCCTTGGTGTTGGAGCCGAACTAGGCTGGGACTATCTGCGTCTTTCAGCCAACGGCTACTACCGTTTAAGCGACTGGATGTCTTCGTCCCGCTATCGCGATTATGACGAGCGTGTGGCGAACGGCTTTGACCTGCGTGCAACCGGGTATCTCCCCGCGTATCCGCAGCTTGGGGCGAACCTCGTCTACGAACAATACTATGGTCAGCACGTCGGGCTTTTCGGTGACGATGAGGACGATCGTCAGAAAGATCCCTACGCCGTAACCGTTGGACTGAGCTACACGCCCGTTCCGCTGGTTACCCTGGGTGTAAACCAAAAAATGGGTAAAGGCGAGGCATCGGATACGCAGTTTAACCTTGCGGTCAACTGGGCGCCGGGCGTGCCGCTGCGCACGCAGCTTGATGCGGACCAGGTGGGGGCACGCCGTACGCTGCTGGGGTCACGTCAGGAGCTGGTCGATCGTAATAACAATATTGTCCTGGATTACCGTAAGCAGGAGCTGATTTCGCTCGCACTGCCAGAAAACATTGCCGGGAATGAAAATGCCCGCCAGACCGTAACCGCGAAGGTTAAAACGAAATACGGGCTCGAACGCATCGACTGGCAGGGTGACAATTTGATACGTAACGGCGGCAAAATCACACCGGGTGCCGATCCGGCCCAGGTGGTGATTACGCTTCCAGCCTGGAAAAATGGCGGTTCCAACGCGTATACGTTAACCGCAACGGCCTGGGATAAGCACGGTAACGCTTCTGATACCGCGCGGATGACGGTGAACGTAAACGGCATGGACGTGACCACGCTGCAGCCCAGCCTGACGGCGTCTCCGTCCCGCTTACCGGCGGATGGCACCAGTCAGTCGGTATTAGCATTGGCGCTAAAAACCGCATCCGGCGAGGCTGCAACCGGGCTATCGGAGCGTCTTGGCGCATCGATCACCCTGAAAAATGCCGTTACAGGCACCGCGGCGCCTGTCGCACCGCAAATAAGCGCGTTTCGCGAAACGAGCAGCGGCGTATACAGCGCAACGCTTATCAGCGGAACCGCGCCTGCCACCCTTACCATTCAGACGTTCATCGACGGCAATATTAAGCTTGCTACCGCCTCTGTGACTGAAGAGGCGGTGTCCGAGGTTGTGGAACTTGCATCACTCAGTCCGTCGACCGTAAGCGCACCGGCAGACGGCGTAACGCCAATTGTCGTAGTAGCAAGCGTTGTCGATCGGTCCGGCAATCCCGTTTCGGGGCAAGAGGTGAAATGGACAGCGGATAACGCTGCGGTTCAGCTGTCTGCTGAACGCACCCTCACCAATGAGCAAGGGCAGGCCAGCATTCAACTCATTAGCCGTGACGTGGTTGCGACGACAGTGAGTGCGCAACTGGCGGACGGTAACCCGCTCTCTACCCCGACGCTAAAATTCGTTGCGGACAGCGCCAGCGCACAGGTGAGATCGGTCAATGTCGATAAAACCCGCATTGTTGCCAATAACAGCGACAGCGTAACGTATACCGCGCAGGTCGCAGATAACAGCAATCATCCGCTTGAAGGCGTGACGGTTAACTGGACGGTGAAGCGGGAAGATGGCACGACCGCAGGAAGCAAAACCTCGGTTACCGACGCCGCCGGAAACGCCACGTTGTCGCTGTCGTCAGCAAAAACGGGCGTTGCCTGGGTTTATGCTGATGTAAATCAGCAGAATGCGGTGAAAGCGGAAGCCGTAACGTTTGTCGCTGACACCAGCACGCAGCGTATCGCCGCCGTGGTGGTCGATAAGCAACAGGCCGTGGCCAACGGCAGCGACAGTATTACCTGGACGGCGCAGGTGCGCGATCTGCAGGGTAACGCCATTTCGGACGTAGAGGTTAACTGGTCGGCAGATAACCCAGACGTTAAGCTCGCCGCCAGCAGTACGCGGACGGATGCGCAGGGCAATGCCTCGCTGGTGGTTACCTCGCTGAAATCAGGCAGCGTTGTCATCACGGCTCAGACCGCTGAAAGCGCACCCGTTCGTGCTGACAGTGCAACCTTCACGGCCGATCCCACGACCGCGAAAATGTCGGAGATGGCCGCCGACAGCGTGACGGCGGTAGCCAATGGCACCGACGGTATCACCGTGCGCACTACCGTTGTGGATGCCAATGACAACCCGGTTGACGGAGCGAAGGTTGGCTGGGCGGTGAGCCCTTCCGGCGCGACGTTGTCCGATACGAGCAGCGTGACGAATGCATCGGGTGAGGCGAGCGTGACCTTACGTTCTGAAACCGCGGGGGAATATTCTCTTCAGGCCACGTTCGGCAGTAACACGTTACGCGTGACAAAACTGACCTTCACCGGTGACACCACCACGGCAAAGTTGGCTACCCTCACGGCGGATAAAACGACCGGCATTGTGGCTGACAGCGATACCGTACTGTTAACCGCAACCGTGGTGGATAGCCATCAGAACCCTGTACCAGGCGTTGCCGTTAACTGGAGCAGCAGTAATGCGGCTGATGTGACCCTGACGCCCGTTTCAGCAATGACCAATGCGCAAGGGCAGGCTGAAACGCGCTTCTCATCGCGCAAAGCGGGCAACATGACGGTTACCGCGACGGTGAATGGTAGCGGTCAGACGCTTACTCTCTCCGTGACAGGTAATCCGGCGACAGCGCAATTTACGAGCCTGAGTGCGGATAAAAAAGAGGCGGTGGCTGACGGGAACGCGACCATACGCTGGACCGCCACCGTCGAAGACGCCAACCATAACCCGCTTAGCGGTGTGGATGTGGCGTGGCGTGTAGATAACAGCAGCGTGAAGCTTGCCAGCGCCAGCACAAAAACCAACGAAGCGGGTCAGGCGTTTGTAACGGCGTCAACGACAACGGCCGGAACGGCAACGGTTAGCGCAACAGTTGTCGGTTCAACGGCGGCGATAAACGCGGAGCCGGTAACATTTATTGGCGATGCGACCACCGCCAGGGTTGAGAGCCTCAAGGCCAGTTCTGACCACGCGGTAGTCAACACCGACCGCATTACTTACACCGCAGTGGTGAAAGACGTAAACGGTAATGCCGTCAAAAATGCGACGGTCAACTGGAACACCACGCTTAATACCCTTTCAGCGCAAACCAGTGTGACCAATGGCAGCGGCGTGGCGACCGTGAAGCTGAGTGGCCCGGATACCGGTACGGCAAAGGTGAGTGCAGAGAGTAATAACACCACTAAAACCGATCAAACGGTTGTGTTTATTGCCAGCTATTCAGCCATGTGGAGCGTCACCGGTTCGACAAGCGCATTCAGTACGGGCGCAATATTTGGCTTCCCTTCGCTTGGGTTTGTGGCAACGGGAAGTACGCAGGGGCCGACGTCCCTGGTATGGACCGCAGAAGGTTACAGTACGCTTGTCGTGCCGATGAAGGACGAACAAGGCAATACCCGGGACGTGAAGATTCGCGCGCAGCGCAGATCGGATTGCTCCACCCGTCCGTTCAATGTGGCGGTTCTGTGTAGCAGTTGGGAAACCACAGGCTATAGCGCCAGCCTTAAGTATGTTGAGGCCGATAACCCGGATCTCCCGAGCGGGGTTTACCGTGGGGATATCAAGTTTGCCGGTAAAGACTGGCATTCATCGTGGTCTCTCGATTACACCGTGACCACCACGCTCACCAAAAACTGATGCAAAAACCTCCCGAAAGGGAGGTTTTTTTTTAACTGTACTGGCGCACTCTTGCCACCAGCTCTTCCACGCTGTCGATGCGATCGGCAATCACAATCAGCGCTTTACCCAGCGTGATGGCGTGGCGCAGACATTCGTGGCGCATCGCGTCGTCCTGAATGGTATCGATGTCCGCGACGTGTGACAGCCCCACACTGCGGCGGATCAGCTCCGTTCCGCAGAAACCAATGGTATCTCGCCAGACCTTTTTCAAAAATTCAGAGGCATAGCCCGGCGCACTTAGCGCGGCATCCCGGGTTTTCTCGTGCGCCAGCGCCTGGAAGCGCTCCGCAAAGGTATTCCATAACGCCTGAATGTCGATCAGACGCTGTTCCCGGGCGGCAGCGGCATCGCGGATGCCTAAATGCCCCGGCAGGCCACAGAAGTTCAGCAGCAGGTTGCCGATGGCGGTGCCCACGTCAAACCCAATCGGGCCAAAGTAACCGAATTCGGCGTCGATCGCTTTCAGGCTACCCTCGGCCACGAAAATCGATCCGCTGTGGATATCCCCGTGCAATAGCGCTTCGGCGTGGGAGAAGAAGCGATGCTTCAGGGAGGCCACGGCAATTTTCAACTGGGCGTCGTCGCGCAGGGCGGCGACATCGTTTTCCAGCTCTGCCGGATAGTTGTTGCGCTCGTGGATCTGGTACGGATCGTTAAAGAACAGATCTTCAGTGATCTCGCACATCTCCGGGTTAATGAACTGGGCAACCTGCGCTTTTTTATCGTGCGGGTGCAGGTAAAAATCGCTGGTGTGGAACAGCGTGTGCGCCAGGTACTCCCCCAGTTGACGCGCAGCCTGCGGGTAGGCGTTATTCTTAATCAGCTCCCCGCGCCAGATGCGATGGTCGGAGAGATCTTCCATCACCATGACCGCCAGTTCCGGGTCAAAATGATGAATTTTCACGGTATGCTGCGGGCTGTGCTTGTAATGCTCCACCAGCGTTTGCGCCTCAAGACGGGCGCGGTCCAGCGTCAGCGGCCAGGACTCACCGACGCAGCGAACGTATGGCAGCGCCTGTTTTACGATGATGCGGCTCACGCCCTGAGCATCGAAAATTTTGAAGACCAGATTGAGGTTGCCGTCGCCCACTTCCTGCGCCTCTACCAGTGATGATGGATTATCAAGGCCGCCAAACTGCCTGGCATACTCCACGGCGTCCTGGGCGGTAAAGGTACGGTATTGCGACATTGCCTGCTCCTCACTGATTTGCGAATAAAGACATTTAGACGTCTATACATCTGGATTTCATCCTGACACAATGTGCTACAACAACGCAACAGGGAATTAACGACATGCAGACATTACAGACGACCAGCCTGCGGGTGGCGGATAATCAGCTCTTTATTCTCGACCAACAGGCCCTTCCGCAGGAGAAACGCTGGCTTGACGCCTCAACGGTCGAGGCGCTGGTGGGGCATATTCACGCCCTTAGGGTGCGCGGTGCGCCGCTGATTGGTCTCTCTGCAAGTCTGCTGCTGGCGCTGCTGGCGGAAAAGGGGAAAAGCCGCGACGAGCTGGCGCTGGCGCTGGAAACGCTGCGCGCTGCCCGCCCGACGGCGGTCAACCTGATGAACAATCTCGACCGCATGAAGCAGGCGCTTTGGCAGGAAGATTTCGTTCCAGCGCTGGTGAAGGAAGCTCTGCGACTGATTGACGAAGACAGGCAGCTTTGTGACGCCATTGCGACAGCGGGCAGCGCGCTGGTGAAGCCCGGTAGCCGCCTGCTGACCCACTGTAACACTGGCGGTCTGGCGACTGCAGGCGTCGGCACTGCGCTGGGTGTTATTGCTCGCGCACATCAGGAGGGCAACGTCAGCAACGTCTGGGTGGATGAAACCCGTCCGCTGCTGCAGGGCGGCAGGCTGACCGCGTGGGAGCTCGGCGAGCTGGGCGTGCCGTATCAGCTGATTACCGACTCCATGGCCGCCAGCCTGATGGCAAAAGGGGAGGTGGATGCCGTGTGGGTGGGGGCAGATCGTATTGCCGCCAACGGCGATGTGGCGAACAAAATCGGTACCTATTCCCTGGCGGTGCTGGCGAAATTTCACGGCATTCCGTTCTATGTCGCCGCCCCGCAAACCACCCTCGACCCGGCGTGCCCGAACGGTGAGGCGATCCCGATTGAGCAGCGCGCGACCAGTGAAGTAACGGGCGTGGCGGGAAGCTTCGGCGCGGTACAGTGGGCACCGGAAAATGCGCAGGTTTACAACCCGGCGTTTGACGTCACCCCAGCCTCGCTGATTAGCGGCTGGGTACTGGATACGGGCGTGGTCACGCCGGAAGCGGTAGCAAAGGGGAAATTCGCCTGAGTCCGGCTATCCTTGTAAGGGGTTCCCCTGAGAGGACAACATCGTGACGCTCGATCCCGAAACAGACTTAAAACTGGAACGCGTGGTGGATGCACCGCGCGACCTGCTGTGGCTTTGCTGGACGACGCCAGAGCACATCAAAAACTTCTTTATTCCTGCCCCCCATAAAGTGACCGAATGCGACCTCGACCTGCGCGTGGGTGGACGGTTCAATACCGTTTTCGACGTGGACGGGCAAAAAATGGACAATAAAGGTGTTTTCCTGGAAATCGATCCCGGCAAAAAGCTGGTCTTTACCGACGGCTATACCGAAGGGTGGAAACCGGCCGAAAAGCCGTTTATGACGGCGATTTTGTTGCTGGAAGATCTCGGGGAGGGCAAAACCCGCTATACGGCGATTGCGCGCCATCCCACGAAAGAAATCCGTGAGCAGCATGAACAGATGGGCTTCCATGAAGGCTGGGGGATCGTGCTGGATCAGCTGGTGGGGTATGTGAAGGGATTGAAGCATTGAAGATAAAGCGGCCTGATGCCCTCACCCCAGCCCTCTCCCAAAGGGAGAGGGAGCAATTTTCACCTATGCCAGACGCGGATACGCATCCGCAATCGCATCACCGGTAAACTGCGCCACCCAGCCCTCCGGATTATCGAATATACGGATGGCCGTAAAGTTTGGCTCTGAGCCCATATCAAACCAGTGCGGTGTGCCTGCTGGCACCGAAATCAGGTCGTTTTTCTCGCACAGCACCTGATACACCTCATCGTCAATGTGCAGGCAGAACAATCCCGCGCCTTCCACGAAAAAGCGCACTTCATCTTCGCCGTGGGTGTGCTCGTTGAGGAATTTGGCGCGCAGCGCTTCTTTTTGCGGGTTGTCGGCGCGCAGGCTGATCACATCCCAGCTCTGATAGCCTTTCTCCGCGACCAGCTTGTCGATGGCATGCTGGTAAGCGTCAATGACCACTTCTGGGGCAGGGTCGCGACCTAAATCACGGTCAGCCGCCCAGCGTTCAAAACGCACGCCTTTGGCGTTGAGCTGTTGGGCGATCTCGGCGGCGTCGGTGCTGTGCCACAGGTGCTTACTGGCGTCTTTATCGGAATAAATGGTTAATGCGCTCATGAAGGGATCTGCTCCGGGTTAATCTCGTCGAACTGGTGAACCTGATGATGGTGGCTTGCACCGTCATCATCACCGCGAATCAGCTGCAGGGTGCGAAAACCGGCCTGCTCAGCGGCGTCCAGCTCCTGATGGATATCCGACAGGAACAGGATCTGCGACGGGGCAATGCCCGTCTGCGCCGCAATATTCTGATAAGACTGCACCTCACGCTTGGCACCAATATGGGTATCAAAGTAGCCGCTGAACAGATGAGTAATATCACCTTCATCGCTGTAGCCAAATAACAGTTTCTGCGCAGCGACGGAGCCAGAGGAATAAACATAGAGATCAAGACCTTGCGCTTTCCACTTTTCCAGCGCGGGCAGCACGTCCGGGTAGAGATGGCCGGTAAAGTCGCCGTTGACGTAACCGTCGTGCCAGATAATTCCCTGCAGGGCCTTCAGCGCCGTCGATTTACGGTCTTCATCCATAAAGGTGAAGAGGGTCTCGATAAGATCGCTGACGCTGGCGTGCGGAGCGTCGATTTCATCGCGCAGGTTGTCCAGAATCGATTTGACCGGCTCGGCGTACTGCTGGGCGGTGACGAAGGCCGCCAGACGCTCACGCGCATAAGGGAACAAAACATCATGGACAAAACGGATATCGCTGGTGGTTCCCTCAATATCCGTCACAATCGCGCGAATCATATCTTCTCCAGTTGTCGTAAACGCATTTCGCATTCAAATAAGAATTCTAATCCTTCCAGATGACGGCGGGCTTCGGCCACATCACGTCCCCAGCAGGTTAAGCCATGGCCGCGCAGAAGAAAACCATAATTAAGCGGGCGCTCCTGGGCGTAATGGGCGATTCGCGAAGCGAGGGCGTCTATATCCTGGTCGTTATCGAATACCGGAATGGCAACCGTAGCCAGATGCGTGGTCTGCCCGGTGAGGGATTTTTGCATCTCAAAGCCGCTGATGTGCAGCTCCGCCTCTTTCACCAGCCGCGAGAGCACCGTGGCGTTCACCGTGTGGACGTGCAGTACGGCGTTGGCCTCCGGGAACAGGCGATAGATGAGCGTGTGTAACCCGGTTTCGGCCGAAGGTTTACGTCCAGAGGGGGCGCGATTGGTGGCGATCTCTACCTGCAGAAAATCATCCGGCGTGAGGCTGCCTTTGTCTTTGCCGGATTCACTGAGCCAGCACAGGTTTTCATCCTGACGTACCGACATGTTGCCGCCGGTGGCGGGGGCCCAGCCTTTGGCACCAATCCAGCGGCAGGCTTCGACCAGTTGCGTGAGTTGCAGGTTGTCTGTCATTTCCTTTTACCCTCTCGGTCAGGAATATTCATATTGTTTAGACGTCTAAGCGTCTTGATTGCCAAAGACTAACATCGTGTTATAGTGGCAGCAACATAAGTATTACAAGCAGGCACCCCACAATGAGCAATAACGCATTGATTCCGCAAAGCAAACTTCCCAACCTGGGCACCACTATCTTTACGCAGATGAGCGCTCTGGCCCAGAAGCACAACGCCATTAACCTCTCGCAGGGGTTCCCGGATTTTGATGGTCCAGGCTATTTGCAGGAGCGTCTGGCCTGGCACGTTGCCCAGGGGGCGAATCAGTATGCGCCGATGACCGGTGTGCAGGCATTGCGTGACGCCATTGCGGATAAAACGGCGGAGTGCTATGGCTATCAACCGGATGCCAACAGCGACATTACGGTGACGGCAGGTGCGACCGAAGCTCTGTATGCGGCCATCACCGCGCTGGTTCGCGCGGGCGATGAGGTTATCTGCTTTGACCCAAGCTACGACAGCTATGCGCCTGCCATCGAACTGTCCGGCGGCGTGGTGAAGCGCGTGGCATTACAGCCGCCGCATTTTCGCCCCGACTGGCAGGCGTTTGCTGCGCTGCTGAGCGACAACACCCGGCTGGTCATTCTGAATACACCACACAACCCGTCGGCGACGGTGTGGCAGAAGAGCGATTTCGCCGCGCTGTGGCAGGCCATTGCGGAACATGAAATTTATGTCCTGAGCGACGAAGTGTATGAGCACATCTGCTTTGCCGGGGAAGGGCACGTCAGCGTGCTGGCCCATCCGCAGCTTCGCGAGCGCGCTGTGGCGGTGTCGTCATTTGGTAAAACCTATCATATGACCGGCTGGAAGGTGGGGTACTGCGTGGCACCGGCGGCCATCAGCGCGGAGTTGCGTAAAGTGCACCAGTACCTGACGTTTGCGGTGAACACGCCTGCCCAGCTGGCGCTGGCCGATATGCTGCGCGCTGAGCCTGAGCATTACCGTGAGCTGCCCGAATTTTACCGCGCACGCCGGGATCGGTTTGTGAGTGCCCTGAGTCAGAGCCGTCTGGAGATCCTGCCGTGTGAAGGCACCTATTTCCTGCTGGCCGATTACAGCGCCATCTCCGATCTGGACGACGTCAGTTTTTGCCAGTGGCTGACCAAAGAGGTGGGCGTGGCGGCGATCCCGTTATCCGTCTTTTGCGCCGATCCCTTCCCGCATAAGCTGATTCGTCTCTGCTTTGCGAAACAGGAATCGACGCTGCTGGCGGCGGCAGAGCGTCTTAACGCGCTCTGATTATTTGACCGTCCAGGCTTCTGAATAACGGCGGTCTGCAAAGAGTTCCAGCAGACCGTTGATTTGCTTGAGGCGCAATACCTCGTCGCTATCCATTCCCAGTTCCTGACTGATTCTCTCGTCGTCCCAGCCAAGCTGCACCAGCTCGCGGACGATATCGGACATCGCATTAATTTGATGGCGGCCGCGCGCCCGATTGTGGCGAATGGTGGCCGCTATCCGGTCGAACTTTTTCTGCCGCTCTTTACGCAGACAGGTGACAGGAAGATAGCCTTTAAGCTGGCGTTTCAATACTGCCCGGTTGGACCCAATTTCATGCCGATGGAAGCCATCGACAATTTCATAATGCCGGGCCTCACTTTCCGTCACTACAATGGGTTGGGTAAAACCGTCCATCTCCAGGGATTTACAGAGCAGCCGTTTTTCCGGCGGGGCAACGTTGTTGGGGTTGTAATCGTTCGCGGTAATCTCGTCCTGTTTGATCCACAGCACGCAGTCGACAGGCTGTTCGCGAAAAGGGCTATTTTCATGGATGGCCTGGCGAAAGGCGTTAATGGCTTCAATGCGTTTATCTTCGGGCAGAGACTGAAGATAATTTTTCATCTCGTTAATTAATTGCTGCTGCATAAGATCCCCCACTCCTTGCGTTTTGATTTCATCCGTTCGCTGTAACGCTGGTAATGCCTGGGTTTGTTCGGACTGAATGACAGCGCCCGGCACCAGTAGTCATTGTTGAGTAATACCTTGCACACGCGTCGCCAGGACGGGATATCTTTGGCGCCGATATCGCCCTCCTGGGTGTCGGGAATATCGGCCATGCCTCTCTTCTGATACCAGTGCAAATAGATCGCGATTTTATTGCGGTAATGTTCCGCAGTGGTGTGCGGCATGCTGTCGAGAAGCAGCATGGCGTATTCCCGCCAGCTGAGCGCGTCGGGTTTCAGAATTTTGCGGTGGCCATAGAAATGATTGTCCTGCCCCGCGTAGACCCCGCCACTGTGCACGCCGTTTACCCGCTCACACATCGCCGCCCAGCGTTCGGGCTCCACAACATGATAGAGCCACAACCCCTGACGCTGCTCCGGGCCAAAGGGTTCACAGATGCGCATATAGCGCGGCGGCACGCCAGCCTGAAACATCAGGTCGTAAAGCGGGTTATAGCACCCGCCCGTTTTCGCAAACCAGGTCCAGATATCGGCGGTTTTCCAGTCATAAAGCGGATAGACATACCAGGCGTGCCCGCCAGGGGCGACGGTGGTCCAGGGTTTGTCATCGGCAAAGCGCTGCTTTCGTGCGTTAGCGATCGTCAAAAAGCGATTGTAGGATTCATCGGCACGAATACCGATCATCATTGCTGCCGGGCGCCTTTTGGCAAACCAGTCGGAAAATTCACGAACAAAGGCCTCGAAGGTCATGCCCGGCTGGTAGAACGAGAAGTAATCGGGATCGGTTACCGCCTCTTCCGGGGGCGTGCGTACCCAGTTTTTACCCGGCTCCCAGCATTGCCATTCGGGCTGGAATTGTGAGAGCGAATTTTGCGTGGTCAACGGGAGCGCTACCCACCAGCATTTTTCAATCACATCGGCGTATTGTGCGATCATGTTATTCACATGCTGAATGGTACAGGTGAACTGTGCTTCCCAGTCGATAAATAACAGACAGATTTTCTTTCCCATTTTTCGGGCTTGTCGGGCCGTTAAATGGAACATAATGGTGGAATCTTTTCCGCCAGAAAATGAAACACAGACCCTTGGCAGATTCTCAAGCGTCCATGTTATGCGCTCTGTGGCAGCGTCAAGGACATTTTGATTAAGTGGATGCTTATAAATTGACAAAGGCAACTCCTCCTGGAAATAAATACCGGACGTTCATGTCAATGCAGGAGAGAGAATAATAGTAGTGAAAATAAAGGCAGGTAAATCAAAAAAGGCAGATTTTTTATTATCTATAAATGAGGATTATATTTTGATGAGAGAAATGGCTGTAAATATCACAGCCATTTGGATTTATTTTTGCGCGATCTGCTCAACAAACTTCGAGAAAACCGAGCTGTTAAGCGCTGAGCGGTTATAAACCATGAAGACTTCCATTTGTGGCAGCATGAAGGGGGCGTCCACTTTTTTCAGTCGCAATACGTCACGGTATTTTTCATACAGGACTTCCGGAATATATCCCACTAAATGCGATGCGCTGATCATGTTTATGATTGAAAAGAGAGAGTCGCAGCGAAAACCGATTGTCCTGTCGGCATGCACTTCCTCAGTCTTTGACTGATAGTGTTTCACACCCGCTTCATCGCTCAGGAAGATCGTAAACTTCTCTTTCTGCAGCTCTTCCAGGGTAGCGGTCTCCTGCAGGCGGGGGTGATCCTGGCTGCACACCAGAATCATTCGGTAATTAACATAGGGAACGCACACCATTGAGCGATTGTTGATAGGCGCAATGGAGAAAATTAAGTCTGCTTTGCGGTAGGCAAGCAGGTCTTCTGCGGAATCCGCGGACAGCAGCATGTCATGAAGCTCTATTTCATAATTGTGCTCTCGCATCAATAGCTTCATAGGGCTGAGCAGATTGTCAGTTGTCAGAACCTGCGGGCAGTAGATGACAAAATTCTTTTTGAGCGATGAGCCATGCATGATGTTGATGGTCTGCTCAAGCTGATTGAGGTTTTGCTCAAGATGATGATGCAAATTTGCCCCAACGGTGGTGGGAGTGATCCCTTTTCCCGAACGGATAAACAGCGGATCGTTCAGCTGGTTACGCAGCCGCTGCAGGGATTGACTGACCGCGGAAGGCGTTATGTAGAGCGTTTCTGCTGCCTTGCTGATGCTCAGGTGTTGGTAGATGCATTCGAAAATGACCAGCAGATTGAGATCGAATTTTTTTAAGTCGTAAAGATTTGCCATGTTTCATCCTGAGTGTGCTGCGTTGCGTTATCACATCACTGATAACTATAGAAGGAACGTAACCATTTACCATCCTTGATGGTTAGTTCGCTTAATTATGATTGAAAACCAACTTAATATATCACGAACGTAGATTAATGAAATAGAACTTCAATAATGGTTAAGATATTTTTACCTTTAAAATAGAAAACAGAACTGAATAAAAATAGTCAGATCTATATATGGACAAGTAATTATCACTCATTTTTATTTTTACTGGCGTGAGCATTAGCGGCGATGGGGAATGCTTAGTTTGGTAAAACCTATCACAGCCATAGATATGATTATCCCTTCAATCCATTGCCCTGTCCCGACACGAGTGCTGTAATCGAGGGGCTGTAACGACCTTGATATAAAGGTATGTAGAGCGCAACGCAACGCCAGTCTCACTGGCACTGAAAGTTCCTGTGGAAAGTTCAGGTATCAGGGCCGCCCACCAGGGCGGCCTTTTTACTTTCGGGCTTTTATTCATTGGGTTCACAACGTTGTCTTGTTCGGGTTGTTAGGTATGGCTGATTGATTTGATAAAGCAAACGCATTAGCCCATGTAGCGAAAGTTCGTTACCTTACATCTCAACGAAAACACGGAGGAAGTACAGATGTCTTTGATTAACACCAAAATTAAACCTTTCAAAAACCAGGCGTTCAAAAACGGCGAATTCATTGAAGTCACTGAGAAAGATACCGAAGGCCGCTGGAGCGTGTTCTTCTTCTATCCGGCTGACTTCACTTTCGTTTGCCCGACCGAACTGGGTGACGTGGCCGATCACTACGATGAACTGCAGAAGCTGGGCGTAGACGTGTACTCTGTCTCTACCGACACCCACTTCACCCACAAAGCGTGGCACAGCAGCTCTGAAACCATCGCGAAAATCAAATACGCGATGATCGGTGACCCGACTGGCGCCCTGACCCGTAACTTCGACAACATGCGTGAAGATGAAGGCCTGGCAGACCGTGCGACCTTCGTTGTTGACCCGCAGGGCATTATCCAGGCTATCGAAGTTACCGCTGAAGGTATCGGCCGTGATGCATCTGACCTGCTGCGTAAAGTGAAAGCCGCTCAGTACGTGGCGTCTCACCCAGGCGAAGTGTGCCCGGCGAAATGGAAAGAAGGCGAAGCGACGCTGGCTCCATCTCTGGACCTGGTCGGCAAGATCTAAGTCTGTAAAGCCTGGCGGCGCTGCGCTTGCACAGGCCTACAGTATCGTAGGCCGGGTAAACGACGTGCCACCCGGCAACCCATGGGCGCCCCCCGCGCCCATTTCATTCCAGCACCATGATGCAAGTTGCATTCAGGCCGCCCGTATAAGGCAGCTTGCATGATGACGTTTTTAGAGAGGGAAGAACAATGCTCGACACTACAATGAAAACCCAGCTCAAGGCATACCTTGAGAAACTGACCAAACCTGTTGAGCTGATTGCCACGCTGGACGACAGCGCTAAATCGGCAGAAATCAAGGAACTGCTGGCGGAGATCGCCGAACTGTCACCGAAAGTGACCTTCAAAGAAGCGAACGATCTGGCGGTGCGTAAGCCATCTTTCCTGATCACCAACCCGGGCTCTGATCAGGGGCCGCGTTTTGCCGGCTCACCGCTGGGCCACGAATTTACCTCACTGGTGCTGGCTCTGCTGTGGACCGGTGGGCATCCGTCGAAAGAGGCGCAGGCGCTGCTGGAGCAGATCCGCGATATCGACGGGGATTTCACCTTTGAAACTTACTATTCGCTCTCCTGCCACAACTGCCCGGACGTGGTGCAGGCGCTGAACCTGATGTCAGTCCTGAACCCGCGTATTAAACACACCGCAATTGATGGCGGCACTTTCCAGAACGAAATCACCGATCGCAACGTGATGGGGGTTCCGGCAGTGTTCCTGAATGGTCAGGAGTTTGGCCAGGGCCGTATGACCTTGTCCGAAATTGTGGCCAAAGTGGATACCGGCGCCGAAAAACGTGCCGCAGAAGAGCTGAACAAGCGCGATGCGTATGATGTACTGATTGTCGGCTCTGGCCCGGCGGGCGCCGCGGCAGCGGTCTATTCCGCACGTAAAGGTATTCGTACCGGTCTGATGGGCGAACGCTTTGGCGGCCAGGTGCTGGATACCGTGGATATCGAAAACTACATCTCTGTGCCGAAGACCGAAGGCCAGAAACTGGCTGGCGCACTTAAAGCGCACGTCAATGATTACGCAGTGGATGTAATCGACAGCCAGAGCGCCAGCAAGCTGGTTCCTGCCGCAGTCGAAGGTGGCTTACACCAGATTGAAACTGCTTCCGGCGCGGTGCTGAAAGCCCGCAGTATTATCATTGCCACCGGTGCCAAATGGCGCAACATGAACGTGCCAGGTGAAGATCAGTATCGCACCAAAGGCGTGACCTACTGCCCGCACTGCGATGGTCCGCTGTTTAAAGGCAAACGCGTGGCGGTGATTGGCGGCGGTAACTCCGGTGTTGAAGCGGCTATCGACCTGGCGGGCATTGTTGAACACGTTACCCTGCTGGAATTTGCACCAGAGATGAAGGCAGACCAGGTTCTGCAGGATAAAGTACGCAGCCTGAAAAACGTCGACATCGTGCTGAATGCGCAGACCACGGAAGTGAAGGGCGACGGCAGTAAAGTCACCGGTCTGGAGTACCGCGACCGCGTCAGTGGCGATGTGCACAGCGTTCCGCTTTCGGGGATCTTCGTGCAGATTGGTCTGCTGCCAAACACCACCTGGCTGGAAGGCGCCATTGAGCGTAACCGCATGGGCGAGATTATCATCGATGCCAAATGTGAAACCAGCGTGAAGGGCGTATTTGCAGCGGGCGACTGTACTACCGTGCCGTACAAGCAGATCATCATCGCGACCGGTGAAGGGGCGAAAGCGTCTCTGAGCGCGTTCGACTACCTGATTCGCACCAAAACAGCATAATAAAAGTCAGTAAGACTGCACCTGCACCAGGAGAGGCCACCAGAAGGTGGCCTCTTTTTTTTATCTCACGACCATCACCGGAATGTGGGTGTGACGGATAACGCTGGAGGCGTTTGAACCCAGCAGATGCGTGGTAATGGACGGATTGCGTGAACCGATAACCACCACGTCGGCGTTCAGCTCGCTCGCCAGCTCGTTAACGGCATCGCGCACGCTGCCAAACCGGACATGCGTTTTAATGCGGGAAGGATCGATGGTGAAGTGCCCGACCATCGTTTGCAGGCGATTTTCCGCCTCGTGCTGCAGATGCTCTTCAAAGCGGCGTACATCGGCGGCAAAGCGATGCAGACTCAGGCTGGCAGAACCCGGCAGCACGTGTAGAAGATGAATAATCCCGTCCTGCTGCGCCAGAAATTCCGCATGGCGTACGGCCTTGTCGCTCAGCTCCATCTCAAAAACATCAACCGGCATAATAATTCTTTGATACATACCCGTTTCTCCTTGTTTATAAACGCTGGAATCATTCAACCATAAAATGAATATGGTTTTTGTAAGCGCTGCGGCACTTTTCTGTTTTTCCCAGGATAAATCTCAAAAGCCCGCTAATCCCGGGCAGTTCGTCAGGGAACGCTACCCTTAAATACTTACCCGGATCCTTTCGGAGGTCGCATGAAAGCACTCACGTACCACGGTCCACATCATGTTCGTGTCGAGAATGTCCCCGATCCTGTTATTGAACAACCTGACGATATTATCCTGCGCGTAACGGCCACGGCGATCTGCGGATCGGATCTGCATCTCTACCGCGGGAAGATCCCCAAAGTTGAACACGGCGATATTTTTGGCCACGAGTTCATGGGCGAAGTGGTGGAGACGGGCAGGGAAGTGAAGACGCTGCAAAAAGGCGACCGGGTGGTGATCCCGTTTGTCATCGCCTGTGGTGACTGCTTCTTTTGCCGCCTGCAGCAGTACGCGGCCTGCGAGAGCACCAACGCCGGGCAGGGCGCCGCGCTGAATAAAAAGCAAATTCCCGCGCCCGCAGCGCTGTTTGGCTACAGCCATCTTTATGGCGGCGTGCCCGGTGGACAAGCGGAATACGTTCGGGTGCCCAAAGGTAACGTTGGGCCGTTCAAAGTGCCTCAGCTGCTCTCCGATGATAAAGCGCTGTTCCTCTCCGATATCTTGCCTACCGCCTGGCAGGCGGCGAAAAATGCCCAGATTGAAAAAGGCTCCAGCGTCGCCGTTTTTGGTGCAGGACCGGTGGGGTTACTGACCATCGCCTGCGCGCGGCTGTTAGGTGCCGAACAGATCTTTGTGGTTGACCATCACCCGTATCGTCTGCGTTTTGCCGCAGAGCGCTACGGCGCTATCCCCATCAACTTTGATGAAGACAACGACGCAGCGGAAAAAATCATTGAGCAAACCGCAGGCCAGCGCGGCGTGGATGCCGTCATTGATGCCGTGGGGTTTGAAGCCAAAGGCAGCACCACGGAAACCATCCTCAGCAACCTTAAAATTGAGGGCAGCAGCGGTAAAGCGCTGCGTCAGTGTATTGCTGCTGTTCGACGGGGTGGGGTGGTGAGCGTGCCCGGCGTGTATGCGGGCTTTATCCATGGCTTCCTGTTTGGTGATGCCTTCGATAAGGGGCTCAGTTTTAAGATGGGCCAGACCCACGTCCACGCCTGGCTTGGCGAGTTGTTACCGCTGATCGAAAAAGGGCTGCTGACGCCGGAGGAGATTGTCACCCACTATCTGCCGCTGGACGATGCCGAACGCGCCTACCGGATCTTTGAAAAACGGGAGGAGGCGTGCCGGAAGGTGATTCTGGTGCCCGGTGCAGAAACGCCGGAAGCGGCGGAACAGCAGGTTAAAGGGCTGGTGAATGCGTTTCCGGGTGGGGTGGTTTAAGACGGTTCCCTTACCTGCGGCACGATATAGGACGTCCAGGTGAATCTGCGGAAAGAGGATGCGCAGGCATCCTCTGTGCAACGCGGGTCGCGCTTGTTCAGATGGGATTAACGCAGGTAATCGCCTGCCGCTTCTGGCTGGTAGAGCAACGCCAGCACTTCCAGATGGGTCGAGGCACCGCCCGGCAATTCCCAGTGAATGGTATCCCCCGTACGCAGGCCCAGCAGGGCCGCGCCGACCGGTGCCAGCACGGAAAGCTGAGCGCTGCTGTCGGTCATTTGCGCCGGGTAGACCAGCGTGCGGGTTAACTCTTCGCCCGTTGTCAGGTTGCGGAATTTGACCTGGCTGTTCATGGTGACCACGTCATGCGGCATGGACTCCGGGGTACACATCTGCGCCCGGTCGAGCTCTTCATTCAGGGCATCGGCTACCGGGAGCGAGGCGAATTCTGGTTTCTCCAGAAGTCGGTCAATACGTTCTGCGTCAAGTTCATTGATAATGATGGTGGGTCTGGACATTTTTTACTCCATGTCGTTAATGCTGCGTGTAACGCAGAAACCAATCCAAAAGAAAACCCTCGCCGTCTGGCAGCGAGGGTTTAACTCTCCCGATGATACTGTCTGCGCACGCAACTTTGAAGTGATAGAGGTCACATTCATGGGCCATATGAATTTTCGCTGAAATTTATTCAGTCTGCATTTCTGGCGGATTGCGTTACGCTGAACGTTCTGAATCAGGATAGTGGGTAAACGCAGTTCGCGTCTGACCTTTATTAAGAGAGCGCTATGTACTTTTATCAACCGTCACAGGGGCATGGCCTGCCGCATGACCCGCTGAATGCCATTATTGGTCCGCGTCCGATTGGCTGGATCTCCTCCTGCGACCAGGCAGGACAGATCAACCTGGCACCGTATAGCTTCTTTAACTGCTTTAACTACCGCCCGCCGATTATTGGCTTTTCCAGCAACGGCTGGAAAGACAGCGTGCGTAATATTAACGAAACGGGTGAGTTTGTCTGGAACCTTGCCACGCGCGATCTGGCTGAGGCGATGAATCTCACCTCCGCTACGCTGCCTCACGATCAAGACGAGTTCTCTTTTTCCGGATTGACGCCAGCGGCAAGCCAGCTTGTAAAGGCGCCACGCGTGGCCGAGAGTCCGGTGAACTTTGAGTGCCGCCTGTCGCAGTGTATTCAGCTGACCGGCGCCGACGGCACACCGGTTGACACCTGGCTGGTGCTGGGCGAAGTGGTGGGGATTCATATTGCCGAATCGCTGCTGGAAGAGGGGATCTACCAGACGGCGAAAGCGCAGCCCATCCTGCGTGCGGGTGGGCCGACGGCCTATTATGGCATCAGTGATGAACACCGCTTCGATATGGTGCGCCCGATTGTGGATCAGTAACCCACTTTATCGATAACAAACTGTTTGCCACAGTTACCCGGATGTGGCTGTGGCGCAAAAGAGCCGGCAGACAGCGGGTTATTAATGGTGCTGGCCTTAAGCGAGATCTGCATTTCGGTCAGATAGGCCGGATTACCATTGCAGGTCAGTTTGAACGCTTTGATGTTGTCTTTGCTCCAGCTTTTCGCCACGGCATTATCAAAATCTTTACGGCTTACCGATTTACCGTAGTTATCCGCCAGGAATTTACCCACCGCGCTGTTTTTTATCTCCTGATTCATCCGTACCATGGTGCCGAAATAGGCGTCAGGATCAAAGCCGAAGCAGACGCCGTGTTTGGCGTACTCATAGCGTTCCAGGCAGGAGTTACCGCCAGCACCGGGCATGACGCTGTTCAGCTTTGCGGCACCCGACAGTGATAGCCCGGTTTCGGCGGCTGAGCATTTGCGGCTGGCTTTGGCTTCCGGCATGTTCGGGATTGGGCGGGTCGCGCAGCCAAAACGCATCCAGCGGCGTTCATCCACGCCGCGTGCGGCGATGGATTTTGGCAGGCCAGGCCATAATCCGTGTACGGTTAGATAATCGGTCTTGTTATTGCTCTCTTTTTGCAGACGGCACTCTTCGGGTTCGTTACGGTTACGTTCAGCCATGCTCTGGCAGAACCCGGTTTGCCAGGAAAGCGCCAGAACGTAGCGATCGAAATCGCCATACTGCGTGGCTTTGAGCGGATCCGCCTGCGCGGAGAAGACACAGAGTGCAAGCGCCATGGCGCCAGACGGGATAACGATATCCTTCCTGAACATGTGATTTCCTGATGGGTTAACGCGATAGATTTCTGGAAGTTATTAAAGCACAAAAAGCGCCCGCAGGCGCTTTTTGGATATCGGTCATTTTACTCAGGCTGCGCCAGGAACCAGCACTTCGGTTGCGATAATCACGATGATCAGGCCCACAAGCACCGGGACCGACGTGCGTTTTACCACTTCGAACGGCGAGATTTTTGCCATCCCGGCGACCGCGACTACGACACCTGATACCGGCGAAATGGTACGACCGAGGTTAGACGCCTGAAGCATGGGAATGGAGAGGTAAGCCGGGTTAATACCGGAAGAATGTGCCAGTTTTGGGATCATCTCAACGAAGGCGTAGAACGGCGCGTTGCCTGAACCGGTGGTCATAGCTGCCAGCATGGTCAGCACCACCAGTACCAGCATCAGGATAATGCTGGCAGAGCCGAACGACGTGGCGATGGAGATGAGGCTCTGAATAAAGCCGATAGTGCTCAGACCCTGCGCGAAGACGCCTGCCGCCACCAACAGCATCACGACGCCTGCAAACGCATCGGCCATACCGCGATACGCCACTTCCAGGCCAGAAAATACCTTCTGAGTGTTGAAACCGCGAATAAATTCCAGCATGGCGGCCAGCAGCATACAGATAACCAGAATGGTAATGATGTGCAGCTGTGGTCCCCATTTGCCGTCAAAAATCAGCACGCCGATGATAGGCGTGAACGGCAGAATGGAATAGAACGCCGGGGCGGTGGT
Organism: Enterobacter sp. T1-1; assembly: GCF_000710795.1. Taxonomy (NCBI): domain Bacteria; kingdom Pseudomonadati; phylum Pseudomonadota; class Gammaproteobacteria; order Enterobacterales; family Enterobacteriaceae; genus Enterobacter; species Enterobacter sp. T1-1. The sequence goes on from NZ_JALW01000008.1 coordinate 32,742, forward strand.
GGTGATTTCATTCACGTCCATCATTTCGTGGCTGATGTGCTCTTTTTTATCGAGATAACGCTGCCAGAAGAAATGCGCGATCCCCATGCCCACGATAGCCACAATGGAAATCGGCAGCGTGGTTTTAAAGGCGAAATCGATGAGTGACATTTCCGCGGCTTTCGCCGCCAGTACGACGTCGCCAGAGGTAGGGGAGAGAATAATGGCCGCTGGAGAGGCGCAGATAGCCGCCGCTGCACCACGGCTAATGCCGACGTTAACCATCACCGGGAACAGGGTAGCCATTAACAACACCCCCAGGCCAGTGGCTGACGACACGGCCAGCGACATCAGACAGGCGAGGAAGTAGGCTGCCACCATCAGCAGATACGGGGAGTTGATGTACTGCAGCGGTCTGGAGGCCAGCTTCACGACCATATCGTTGGCACCAATATGGGTCATGTAGGCGGCAAAACCGCACAGCATCATGATCATCATGCCCAGATCGCCACCACGGCTCATGAGCAGAATTTTAATGTATTCAACAATGTCTGTGGCGGTATACCCGGTGCTGGCTGCGCTGGCGGGTAAGACCTGGTGACCCATCAGGGCGCTAACGATCAGCAAGGCCAGGCCGCCGACAAATAACACGCCCGTGGCGGAATACCCCTTAATGATGTAGCGTGCTACACCGACAATGACGACGACTCCGATAAGGAGCTCGAAAAACGTAAGCATGATTTCCCCTGTATCCTTGCTGCCCGAGAGCACAAATAATCAATAAAAAAGAAGGATGAGAATGTGCCGAATTAATGGCCAGTCCTTGCTGATTAAAATCAATAAATATACTACTAAAGCAGATGTTAGCGATATTTTTGCCATGGTGATGGCAATAATGACATATGGGTATTGACCGATGACAACAGTGGAGTATGTCATTTAAATGCTAATGAGTTGTTAATTTATTGATTCTATATTAACACGTTCCTGAATAAGAGGGGAAAAGACTTTTCCTGCCGGTGCGCGTTGGTGAGTGGGGCCGTACAGCGTTTCGTGAGAAAGGGGCTGAGCAGCACGAAAACACTGGCTGTAGAGGCTAATGATAATCTTTATACCTTGCAGACAGGGCGTTATGTTTGCTCTGAAAGCCATATTAAATGCAGGGTTATTTTTGCCGGTGGGCATTATTAAAAAAGGTTTAAACGCGCCTGGGAGATGAATATTCAACAGGCCGCCGTGCCGCTCTCAGAATATTCTCGCAAAGTGGCTGATTAATTAGGAGTAATGCCGATGCCGTTAAGGCTCCATTCAACTATTGTATGGTAAACTTTGCCTCGAATACTAAGAATGGTAATTGCATTGTGATCTTACGTAATAAATTTTTCTTCATTTTTCTGTTTATTTTTGCACAGTTAACGCTCTCTTCTGTGGCACAGGCTGAAGAGAACGCGACGGATAAAGGCTGGTTCTCCACCTTTACAGATAATGTTTCGCAGACCTGGAATGCGCCAGAGCACTATGATCTCTACGTGCCGGCCATCACCTGGCATGCACGCTTTGCCTACGACAAAGAAAAGACCGATAAATATAACGAGCGCCCGTGGGGGGCAGGTTTTGGTCAGTCGCGCTGGGACGAAAAGGGCAACTGGCACGGTATTTATCTGATGGCCTTTAAAGACTCCTTTAACAAATGGGAACCGATCGGTGGCTATGGCTGGGAGAAAACCTGGCGTCCGTTAGCTGACGACAACTTCCACGTTGGCCTGGGCTATACCGCCGGGGTGACTGCACGCGACAACTGGAACTATATCCCCATTCCGGTTCTGCTGCCGCTGGCCTCAATTGGTTATGGCCCTGCAACGTTCCAGATGACCTACATTCCCGGTACGTACAACAACGGTAACGTTTACTTCGCCTGGATGCGTTTTCAGTTTTAACTGAAAAAAGCTGACAAAGCGGTGAAAAAATGTGCAGTCGTTGATTCATATGGGATAAAAATCCGCCAGCGAAAATTAACGCGACTTTAGTCACTTTTTATCAAAGATCCGCTGGACAAAAGGTCCCACAATTGTTGTACTGGTAACCGACACAGCATTTGTGTCGTTTTTTAATGTAAAGGTAATTTTGATGTCTAAGATTAAAGGTAACGTTAAGTGGTTTAATGAGTCCAAAGGATTCGGTTTCATTACTCCTGAAGATGGCAGCAAAGACGTGTTCGTACACTTCTCTGCAATCCAGTCTAATGGTTTCAAAACTCTGGCTGAAGGTCAGCGTGTAGAGTTCGAAATCACTAACGGTGCCAAAGGCCCTTCTGCTGCTAACGTAATCGCTCTGTAATTCAGACGCGTCAGCAAGAATTTCAAAACCCGCTCACTGAGCGGGTTTTTTTCGTTTTGCATCAGCCAAGCAGATACATCTTCAGGAAGCTGGCAACGATCAGTACGCTCAACAACACCACGCCTGCGCTCATCAAACTCTCTTTCATTCTGTCACCCTCGTTCTGTATTGGCACCAGAGTGACAGAGAAAAATTAAGCCAACATTAACGCTTCGGCAGTTAGTGGGGGCTGGCGGAAGAAAATAGCCAGAATGCGATCCCGGTCATCGCAAAAGAGCCGAGCATATTTATCGCAACGTTCAGCAATGCCCAGCCGATACGGCCTTCCTGAAACAAAAACACCGTTTCCGCAGAAAAGGTGGAGAAGGTGGTTAAACCGCCGCAGAACCCGGTGGTAATCAATACTTTCCACATGGGATCGATGTGCGTCATACGGTTAAACCAGGCCAGACCCATGCCAATGATAAACGCACCAATCAGGTTTGCGGCCAGTGTTCCCATTGGAATCGCCTGATGCAGTGGATTAAACCGCATACTCAGGAACCACCGCGCAACGCTCCCCGTCCCCCCACCAATAAAAACAGCTAAAAGGAGTTGTAACACTGTAAATACCTGCTATTTGATGTGTAAGAGTGGCGAGTTTAACGCTGTTTATGATTAGGGGACAAATATGTATGTTGCGGTAGGGCAGTTTGCGGTCACGCCTCGCTGGCATGAGAACGCGGCGCAGTGTGTCTCGCTGATGAAACAGGCACAACAGAAGGGAGCGTCATTGCTGGTGCTGCCAGAGGCCTTGCTGGCACGTGATGATAACGACCCGGATTTGTCGGTGAAATCCGCGCAGCCGCTGGATGGCGCGTTTTTACAGCAATTACTGGCCGAGAGCGCGGGTAATGACATGACCACAATTTTGACGGTCCATGTGCCGTCAACGCCTGGCCGGGCAGTTAACACACTGGTAGCCATCCGTGGCGGCGTCATCATCGCCAGCTATGCCAAGCTTCATCTCTATGATGCGTTCAGTATCCAGGAGTCGCGCCTGGTTGACCCGGGGGAGTGCGTTCCACCCCTGATCGCAGTTGATGGTCTAAACATTGGGCTGATGACCTGCTACGATTTGCGTTTTCCTGAGCTGGCGTTGAGCCTGGCATTACAGGGAGCGGATGTGCTTGTTCTGCCTGCCGCGTGGGTTAAAGGGCCGCTGAAAGAGCATCACTGGGCCACGTTGCTTACGGCGCGCGCGCTGGATACCACCTGTTATGTGGTCGCGGCAGGGGAGTGCGGCAATAAAAATATCGGGCAGAGCAGAGTGATTGACCCGCTGGGCGTCACGATTGCCGCCGCAGCGGAAGGTCCGGTTTTACTGATGGCGGAGATAATTTCAGAAAGGATAGCGCTTGCACGGCAGCAATTACCTGTTCTTCGCAACCGGCGTTTTGCGCCACCGCAATTATTGTGATGTTTTTTTCAACAATGCTTGATTCACCTTGTTACAGGTTGCTATTGTGTGCACGCGCCAAATGACCGTTAATATGATCCGGTTTTGACGCTGAATGAAGCCTGTTTTAAGTAAAGAAGGTATCTATGGGTGAGATTAGTATTACCAAACTGCTGGTGGTTGCCGCACTGGTCGTCCTGCTGTTTGGTACCAAGAAGTTACGCACGCTGGGTGGTGACCTGGGTGCCGCCATCAAAGGCTTTAAGAAAGCGATGAACGACGATGACGCGGCAGCGAAGAAAAGCGCCGAGGATACCGTTCCGGCTGAAAAGCTCTCTCACAAAGAGTAACGGCAATGCCTTAAGGCTTGCGAAAAAAAACCGGCTCAACAGGCCGGTTTTTTTGTATTCCTGTAAGTGAATATTACAGGGTTATTTAACTTCTTCGCCTTTTGCCTGCATATCGGCATGGTAAGAGGAGCGCACAAACGGACCGCAGGCAGCATGGGTGAAGCCCATCGCCATCGCTTCCGCTTTCATCTCATCAAATTCATCCGGGCTAACGTAGCGCTGCACCGGCAGGTGATGACGGCTTGGCTGCAGATACTGGCCCAGCGTCAGCATGGTCACGCCGTGGCGACGCAGATCGCGCATCACTTCGATGATTTCGTCATTGGTCTCACCAAGACCAACCATCAGACCTGACTTGGTAGGAATATGTGGATGCGCTTCTTTAAAACGCTCCAGCAGCTTCAGGGACCAGTTGTAGTCAGCACCCGGACGCACCTGACGGTAGAGACGCGGTACGTTCTCCAGGTTGTGGTTAAAGACGTCTGGTGGCGTTGCGGTCAGGATATCCAGCGCGCGGTCCATACGACCACGGAAATCCGGCACCAGCGTCTCAATCTTAATGTTCGGGCTTTTCTCGCGAATGGCAGTAATGCAGTCAGCAAAGTGCTGAGCACCCCCATCACGCAGGTCATCACGGTCAACGGAGGTAATGACCACATAACGCAGCGCCATATCAGCAATGGTCTGCGCCAGTTTTTGAGGTTCGTTTGCATCTGGTGCCACCGGGCGGCCATGAGCAACATCGCAGAACGGGCAACGACGGGTACAGATAGCACCCAGAATCATAAACGTCGCGGTGCCGTGGTTGAAACACTCAGCAAGGTTCGGGCAAGAGGCTTCTTCACATACAGAGTGAAGGCCATTCTTACGCATCGCCGCTTTAATCCCCTGGATACGCGAAGAGTCGGCCGGAAGTTTGATTTTCATCCATTCCGGTTTTCTTAACAGCGCCTCGCGCTCTGTAGCCACGTTTTTAACCGGGATAAGGGCCATTTTATCGGCATCGCGGTATTTAACACCGCGTTCCATCACAATGGGTTTACTCATAGCGTGCGTGTTCCAGTTGCGAATATCGAAGGAAAGCGTTTCAATTCAAGGGAATGTTGTATTTATCAACTATTTTTGAACGAACGACAGGCAGTATATCATTGAAACGGTCGTTAAAGCAGCCTGCCAGGTCGCCAATTTGTAAAATAGTTGTTGTTTTGTGCCTTTTGCCCTGCGTGCGGCAGGGGCTTGTGCTGTGTCAACCTTTCAGAAGGCCTGGCGGATGATGCGGATCACATTTTCAAGTACCGGATCGCGCAGACTGAGCTTATTGTAATGCAGTGAAATCTCAATAGATTCTGCATTCAACTGGCTGAGCGGAATACTCTCCAGCGGCCAGCATTTCCGCAGCAGATGATACAGGCGCGAAGGCATGATGCAGAGCATGTCACTGCTGCCAATCAGGGATGCAGTAGTGAACATATTGTAACTGCTGAAGCTTATCTGGCGCTCCGGGAAAATGTCATCGATACGCTGGCGCAGCGCATGATGAGACTGTCCTTCCGTCATAAATGACGAGTGATCGTAGTTACGCAGATTTTCTATGGTGAGCGGCTCGCTGAGCACCGGATGCTGCTGGCGACAGACCAGCACCAGGTTGTCGGCATAGAGGACATTTTGCCCCAACGCGCGGGCGCTGAAGCTGCCGCTGTCGATAATTAAATCGGTCTGGAACTGGGCAAGCTGCACGTCAGGTTCGCTGATCGGTACATTACGCAGCAGCAACTGCGGCGCATGCTCTTTTACGGCCTGGTAAATGGCAGGCATAACCAACACCCCCACAGAGGGAGAGCAGCCGATGGTGATGGTTCGTTGTTTGTCGTAGCTTCCGGTTAAATCCAGCGCGCCCAGAATCGACTCCAGCCCCTGGCTGATGTACTCATGCAGATGCGTGGCGTAAGCCGTGGGGGTGACCCCCTGTCCCTTACGAATAAATAACGGGTCCGGAAATATAGCGCGCAGCTTTTGAATTGACTGGCTTATTGCAGAGGGCGTGAGATTAAGAATTTTCGCAGCGTTAACGATACCCTTATGGACATATACCGCCTCAAAAATAGTCAATAAATTGAGATCAATATTACGTAAAGTCCGAAAAATTTGCGGCTTGTCTTCGCCACCGGGTTCATTCAGGCGTTTGGCTGGTAAATTATTATACTCCACGCTTTTACTCCGTACACATTCACAACATGAATGATAGTTGAATTTATTTATTATGCTTGTAGAGATTCGTAAAGTGTTGGTTTTGTTTCACTTGTTTATCAAAAACAACCAGTTGAGTGATTATCACGCAAGTTACTTAGGTCCTGCACGCAGCGCTGACGGGAGGCTAAATAATATGGATCGGTAATATTCGAGCGCTTCGAAAATATAGAATCTGCGGATTATTGTAAAGTGTAAAAGCGGCAATTAAATCGTGGCCCGTCAAATTATCGAGCCACGATGTATAATATATTAAGCAGTGATATATTCGTGCGGGGGATTGTTAAGTAGTGCTAACATATTAGCTAAAAGCACAGGACGGATATTTTCTGTTGTTGCCGTATCAACCCACTGGCACATTTGCGTCATTTCCATCCCGGCATAGCCGCAGGGATTGATGCGCTGGAAGGGCTTCAAGTCCATATTAATGTTCAAAGCCAGCCCGTGAAACGAGCAGCCTTTACGGATACGCAGCCCCAGCGAGCAGATCTTCATCTCGCCCACGTAGACTCCCGGTGCGTCGGCCCGCGGATGTGCATCAATACCGTATTCCGCCAGCGTGTTGACGACCGTTTGCTCAAGCAGAGTGACCAGTTCACGTACGCCCAGCTTTCTGCGTTTGAGGTTCAGGAGAACGTACATCACCTGTTGCCCTGGGCCATGGTACGTAACCTGCCCGCCGCGGTCGCTCTGAATAACCGGGATATCGCCCGTCATCAATAAATGTTCCGCTTTTCCCGCTTGCCCCTGCGTAAACACTGGCAGGTGTTCTACCAGCCAGATTTCATCAGGGGTGGTGTCATCACGTGAGTCGGTGAAGTCATGCATAGCCTGGGAGACAGGCTCATAAGGTTGCAGCCCGAGATGACGGACAAGAATTTTATCCTGATACAAAACGACGTCTCCGAAGACGAGGGACAAAAGATGAGGGGGAGTATATCACAGCGGGGAGAGGGGTTACCCGGCAAACCGGGTAACCGCAGAGGGACTACAGCACCATACGAACAATTTCGATATTGCCGAGCTCTTCGTACAGCGTCTCAACCTGCTCAATGTGTGTTGCGGTAATGGTAATCGATACCGAGTGGTAGTTGCCCTTGCTGCTTGGTTTTACTGACGGAGAGTAGTCACCCGGCGCATGGCGCTGTACCACTTCAACCACCTGATCAACCAGCTCAGGTTTCGCCAGACCCATTACTTTGTAAGTAAATGGGGTAGGGAATTCAAGCAGTTCGTTAAGTTTGGTTTTCATGTCAGCTCCGGCGTAACGTCAAAAAGAATAACTCCCACGTCAGGTGGGAGTTATCAGGATACTTAGTATATGGGGATCAAAATCACACTTTCAAGTGTTCGATTTTTAGCCAAACCAGTGATGGAACATCAATTTAATGTAATCAATGATTTTGCCGAAGAAATTGCCTTCAGGAATTTCCTGCAGGACAACCAGCGGGCGCTGATCGATAGTTTTGCCATCCAGCTGGAAGTTGATGGTGCCTACAACCTGGTTTTTCTGCAGCGGTGCATGCAGCTCGGTGGTGTTCAGCACGTAGCTGGCTTTCAGGTCTTTCATGCGTCCGCGTGGAATGGTCAGGTACAGATCTTTGTCCACGCCCAGGGAGGCGCGATCGTTATCACCGAACCAGACCGGCTCAGAGGCAAACTCTTTGCCTGCTTTCAGTGGGTTCACGGTTTCGAAGAAACGGAAGCCCCAGGTCAGCAGTTTTTTGCTTTCTGTCTCACGGCCTTTAAAGGTACGACCGCCCATCACGGCAGAGATCAGGCGCATCTGACCTTCGGTAGCAGAGGCGACCAGGTTGTAACCCGCTTTGTCGGTATGACCGGTTTTGATACCGTCAACGTTCAGGCTGTTGTCCCACAGCAGGCCGTTACGGTTGGTCTGGCGAATACCGTTGAAGGTAAACTCTTTCTCTTTATAGATGGCGTATTCGTTCGGTACATCGCGGATCAGCGCCTGGCCAATCAGCGCCATATCGCGCGCAGAGCTGTACTGACCCTCCGCATCCAGGCCGTGAACGGTCTGGAAGTGGCTGTTTTTCAGGCCCAGCGCAGAAACGTAGCTGTTCATCAGGCCCACAAACGCATCCTGGCTGCCCGCAGCGAAATCGGCCATGGCGACACAGGCGTCGTTACCGGACTGCAGGTTGATACCACGAATCAGCTGAGAGACAGGAACCTGCATACCCGGTTTCAGGAACATTAAAGAAGAGCCTTTAAAGACCGGGTTGCCGGTTGCCCACGCATCGTTACCGATGGTGACCAGGTCTGTTTCTTTAAATTTACCTGCCTTCATCGCCTGGCCGATAACGTAGCTGGTCATCATTTTCGTCAGGCTGGCCGGATCGCGGCGGGCATCGGCATTCTGTTCTGCCAGAACTTTGCCAGAGTTGTAATCGATCAGGATGTAGGATTCCGCATCGATTTGCGGAACGCCAGGGATCATGGTCTTGATGTTCAGGTCATCGGCGTGAGCTGCGGAGAGCGCAGCAGCGCAAAGGGCCGTGGTCAGCGCCATGCGCTGCACAAAACGAGCAGAAAAAGTGGTCTTCATGGTCAGAACTACGACATCCGTGATGGAATTAAAAAAAGTGCCTTACTATAGCAAATGCTATTCAGGCAGGCATCCGACTTTAAGCATGAGTTTGTGAATGACTTTTACACAAACTGACAATTCGGATGCCGCCGATAAATTACTTCGCTACAGCGATAAATGACTGGAGTTGCGCTTCATTTTGCAGACGCTGCTGCAGGGTCGCTGCCTGCGATTTGCTGGCAAACGGTCCCATCTGAATACGCCACACCGCCCCGTTTTGCTCAACGCGACCTGGAACGCCAAACTGCTGGCTCAGGCGCTGTTGATATTGCTGCGCGCGGGCCTGATCGCTGACGGCGCCCACCTGAACGACAAAGCCGCCGCTGGAAGCGGCAGCAGGCGCTGCTACCGCCGCGCTCTGGGTCGTTGCCGGAGCGGTGACGGGGGCAGGCTGCTGCGCGACGGGGGCGGCAACAGGCGCCGGGGCAGGTTCACTGCCTTCCAGCACGCCGGAGGCTAAGGTCGTTGGAGCCCCCAGGAAACCGCTACTCTTTACCGGTGCGCCAGTGCTGTCATCACTCTGCAACGTGTCGTTGCTGATAGGACGCACTTCGCCTGCTGGCTGAGAAGGCTCGGCCGGCGATGAGACGCTCCCCATGCCACCGTCAAGATTCGGACGGTCGGGAAGGGCGTAGGTCTGTTTCGCCACTGTCGTACACGCGGTACCCGGACCGGAGAGCGAGCCATCCGGTGCCACGATAATGGGGTCGATACGAACCTTGGTATTGTTCGAGGTGTTCAGGCGGTCGGCGGAGGCGCGCGACAGCGAAATCACACGGTCGTTACCGTACGGACCGCGATCGTTAATGCGGACCACGATCATACGGCCATTCGCCAGGTTGGTGATACGCGCGTAGCTTGGGATAGGCAGCGTCGGGTGTGCCGCAGTGAGTTGCGTCGGGTCGAACGCTTCTCCTGATGCCGTCAGGTTGCTCCCGGGTTCCGCATCATAAATGGCGGCGAAACCCGCCTGGCTGAAACGGGAAGGGTCCTGAACGATTTTGTAGCTTTTGCCGTCGCGCTCATAATCCTGATTCGCGCTGGCGTTGAGCGGTTCATAAACGGGATCGGCGCCGCTGATTTCAACGATTGGGCCATTACACACCGCAGGCTGCGGCGGCGCGACGGTTGCCTGTTGCTGACCATCATCACTTGTGCACGCCGCAAGTAAACTTGCCGCAATGCAGATCCCCAGCCACTGCTTACGCATTCCGATCCCCTTATTTTTATACGCTTTTTGACAACATTTTTCTGTGGGTATGGATCGACATCACGATACCAAACCCGGCCATCAACACGATCAGTGCCGAGCCTCCGTAACTCACCAGCGGAAGCGGAACGCCTACAACCGGCAGAATACCACTCACCATACCAATATTTACGAAGACATAAACGAATAAAATCAACATTAACCCGCCCGCCATGACGCGGCCAAAGGTGGTTTGCGCGCGCGCGGCAATCCACAACCCGCGCATGATTAACAGTACATACAGCGCGAGTAAGATCAAGATGCCGACCAGCCCAAGCTCTTCCGCCAGGACCGCAAAGATAAAGTCGGTATGGCGCTCTGGTAAGAACTCCAGCTGCGACTGGGTGCCGTGCAGCCATCCTTTACCGCGCAGGCCACCGGAGCCAATCGCGATCTTGGACTGAATAATATGATAGCCCGCACCCAGCGGATCGGTTTCCGGATCGAGCAGCATCATCACGCGCTGGCGCTGATAATCATGCATCAGGAAGAACCAGAGAATAGGGATGAACGCGGCAACCAGCACCACCGCAATACCAATCAGACGCCAGCTCAGGCCCGACAAGAAGAGAACAAACAGGCCGGAGAGGGCGATAAGGATCGAGGTACCAAGGTCAGGCTGCGCCGCCACCAGCAACGTTGGCAGGAAAATCAATACCAGCGCGATGGCCGTGTTTTTCAGTGATGGAGGACAGACGTCGCGGTTGATAAAGCGTGCCACCATCAGTGGAACGGCGATTTTAGCAATTTCCGAGGGCTGGAAGCGAACTACGCCCAGATCCAGCCAGCGCTGTGCGCCTTTAGAGATGGCCCCAAAGGCATCTACCGCAACCAGCAAAATAATACAGAAGATGTAGAGATAGGGGGCCCAGCCTTCGTAGACGCGTGGCGGGATCTGCGCCATGACGACCATAATGACCAGCCCCATCGCGATCTGGCCAATCTTGCGCTCCATCATGCCGATGTCCTGGCCGCTGGCGCTCCAGATAACCAGAGCGCTGTAGACCAGCAGAGCCAGCAGGATCAGCAGCATGGCTGGGTCGATGTGGATTTTATCCCACAGCGATTTTTTATTTGGATTATCCGTCATGATTATTGGTCCTCCGCCGCAGCGGCCGCCGGGTTTTCAGCCGGCAGTTCGGTGTTGTTATCACCCAGCATGATGTGGTCGAGGATTTGGCGCATGATGGTGCCCACGGCTGGCCCTGCGCCACCGTTTTCCAGAATCATTGCCACCGCCACCTGCGGGTTATCATAAGGTGCAAATGCCGTCATGAGCTTATGGTCACGCAGTCGTTCGGCAATGCGGTGCGCGTTATAGGTTTCGTTGGCCTTCAGGCCGAAGACCTGCGCCGTACCGGATTTGGCGGCCACTTTATACGGCGCTCCGGCGAAATACTTATGCGCGGTACCGTTCGGGCGGTTTGCCACCCCGTACATCCCGTCTTTGGCAATCTCCCAGAAGCCGGAGTGAATATCCCCCACTGGCGGTTCATGCGGCTGGATCCACGGCACTTTTTTGCCCTCTTCAACGGTACTTTGCAGCAGGTGCGGGACTTTCACCACGCCGTCGTTGATGAGGATCATCATCGCTTTGTTCATCTGCAGCGGGGTTGCGGTCCAGTAACCCTGGCCGATACCCACCGGAATGGTATCACCCTGATACCACGGCTTCTTAAAGCGCTTTAGCTTCCACTCGCGGGTTGGCATGTTGCCGGAGCGTTCTTCGGCGAGATCGACCCCGGTGTAATGGCCGTAGCCAAATTTGCTCATCCACTCTGACAGGCGGTCAATACCCATGTCGTAGGCCACCTGATAGAAGAAGGTATCCGCAGACTCTTCCAGCGATTTCGTCACGTTCAGATGACCGTGGCCCCATTTTTTCCAGTCGCGATAGCGTTTCTCTGAACCCGGTAACTGCCACCAGCCCGGGTCAAACAGGCTGGTGTTGCGGTTGATGACACCCGCGCTCAGCGCCGAGACGGCGACGTAAGGTTTCACCGTGGACGCCGGCGGATAGACCCCCTGCGTGGCGCGGTTGACCAGCGGCGTGTTCGGGTCATTAAGCAGGCCGGAGTAGTCCTTACTGGAAATCCCATCGACAAAGAGGTTAGGGTCGTAGCTTGGCATGGAGACCATCGCCAGAATGCCGCCGGTACGCGGATCGGTCACGACAACTGCCGCACGGCTGCCCGCCAGTAAGGTTTCAATATACTGCTGGAGTTTCAGGTCGAGCGTCAGGTAGACGTCATGTCCTGCCTGCGGCGGCACCTCTTTCAGCTGACGAATAACGCGGCCACGGTTGTTAACTTCCACCTCTTCATAGCCGGTCTGCCCGTGCAGGACATCTTCGTAATAGCGTTCAATTCCCAGCTTACCGATATCGTGCGTCGCGGCGTAGTTTGCCAGCTTGCCGTCTTTATCGAGACGCTCGACGTCTTTGTCGTTGATCTTGGAGACGTAGCCGATTACGTGCGTCAGTGCGGAACCGTAAGGGTAATAGCGACGCTTGTAGCCTTTCACTTCCACACCGGGGAAACGGTACTGGTTGACGGCAAAGCGGGCGACCTGGACTTCCGTCAGGTTGGTTTTAACCGGAATGGAGGTAAAACGGTGAGAACGGGCACGCTCTTTCTTGAACGCAGCGATATCGTCATCGTTAAGATCGACAACGCTTCGCAATGCTTCCAGCGTATCCTGCACGTTGTCGACTTTTTCCGGCATCATCTCAATCTGGTAGATGGTGCGGTTTAAGGCCAGCGGGGTGCCGTTTCGGTCGTAAATAATGCCGCGGCTGGGGGCGATAGGCACCAGCTTGATGCGGTTTTCGTTTGAGCGCGTCTGGTAATCGGTATAGCGGACAATTTGCAGATTATAAAGGTTGGCGATCAGCACGCCGGTAAGCAGCAAAATCCCCGTAAAGGCGACCAGCGCCCGGCGCACAAACAGCGCGGACTCAGCCGTATAGTCGCGAAAAGAATTCTGTAGTTTCATCCGCTGCTTAATCTACCCTGGTCAGTCATTACTCGCGGTGATAGGGGTGGTTGGTAGTAATGCTCCACGCGCGGTACAGGCTTTCTGCCACCAGTACCCGAACGAGCGGGTGGGGAAGCGTCAGCGCGGAGAGAGACCAACTTTGTTCTGCCGCCGCTTTACAGGCAGGGGACAACCCTTCAGGCCCGCCAATCAACAGACTGACGTCACGACCATCCTGCTTCCAGCGCTCCAGTTCGTGCGCCAGCTGCGGCGTATCCCAGGGCTTGCCTGGAATATCGAGGGTCACGATGCGGTTTTTGCCTGCGGCAGCCAGCATCAGTTCTCCCTCTTTATCAAGAATGCGTTTGATATCCGCGTTCTTGCCGCGCTTTCCGGCGGGGATCTCCACCAGCTCGAACGGCATATCTTTAGGGAAACGACGCAGATATTCAGTAAAACCGGTTTGTACCCAGTCCGGCATTTTGGTGCCGACGGCGACCAGCTGCAACTTCACGCATTAACCCCAGAGTTTTTCCAGCTCATACAGGCGACGGCTCTCTTCCTGCATGACGTGGACAATCACATCGCCAAGATCGACAACCACCCAGTCAGCGGTCGCTTCACCTTCAACACCGAGCGGTAACAGCCCTGCTGCACGTGATTCCTGCACAACATGATCGGCAATTGAAACCACATGGCGAGTAGACGTACCGGTGCAGATGATCATGCAGTCGGTGATGCTGGATTTACCCTTAACGTCGATAGCGATGATGTCCTGACCTTTCAGGTCATCAATTTTGTCGATAACAAAATCCTGGAGTGCTTTACCCTGCAAGTTTTCCCCCTGGGTGAATGAGATTGTGCAACTATGAATTCGTAGCCAGACAGTATACCTGAACTGACGCCCCTGTCGGGACAAATGTCACCGGCCGGGCTTTTGAAGGCGGGTATCATCCCACCCTCCGCCGGAGATTGCATCGCCATTTTTGTAAAACAATTTCTGTAAAGCAATGAGCGGCGGGAAAGTCTGGCAGCGGAGGATAACAGTATGGCTTACTCTGTCAAGGCAGGATAATCAATAAGGCGCTTTTTGTGCGCCCGGATTATGCGTCTGCGCTTTTCTGATACAACCCGTGCGCGTGGATATAGTCCAGCACTGACGATGGCAGGAGATCGTCACAGGCTAAACCGTGCTGAAGCCGGTCGCGAATGATTGTCGCAGAAATATCAAACCACGGCGTCTCCGCCAGATAGATCTTCCCGGCAGGTTGATTATGCAGATCTTCCACATTGTCGGTCAGATGAGCTTCCAGCCACTGCTGATACTGTTCTTCACGCATGGTCAGCGGATAGCCCGGACGGCGGCAGACGAGGAGATGGCTGTTCTCCAGAATGGTTTCATACTGGTGCCAGGTGGGGAAGTTGAGCAGAGAATCCTGGCCGATGATAAAGGCCAGCGGTTTGTCCGGCCCCTGTTCGGCCCGCCACTCCTGTAGCGTTTGCGAGGTCCAGGACGGGGTGTCGCGACGGAGTTCACGCTCGTCCAGGCTGAAGAGCGGTTTATCCGCAATGGCCAGGGCGAGCATCTCTTTTCGCTGCTCGCTGGTGGCCTCAGGCTGAGGCCGATGTGGCGGAACGTTATTGGGCATGATAATCACGCGCTGAAGACCAATCAGATTCGCCAGAATTTCAACCGGTTTCAGATGACCGTAATGGACCGGGTCAAAGGTGCCACCGTACAGGGCCTGTAGAGAGTGCATGCTATCCATCGATAAATACATCTGCCAGCGCCTTGTGGCAGAGCAGCAGAGAAAGGCTTTCCAGTTCCGCCCAGACGGACTGGCCGTAATCTTGTTTTAACGTGAGCTCTGCGCGCATCAAAAGCTGTACCGCCTGGCGCAGCTGTTCATGGCTCAGACGATTAATGGCCTCGGTGGTCATCGCCCGACGGTTTTGCCAGACACGGTGTTTGTCGAACAACGAACGCAATGGCGTATGAGCAGACTGGCGCTTGAGCGTGATGAGCATCAGCAGTTCACGCTGCAACGTACGCAGCAATATAACCGGTTCGCTACCCTCAAGGCGTAGCTGCTGCAAAATATGCAGGGCACGCTTGCTCTTTGCCATCAGCAGCGCATCAACCCAGTGGAACGGCGTGAAGTGTGCGGCGTCGTTAACCGCCTGCTCCACGCGCGGCAGAGTCAGCTTGCCATCGGGCCAGAGGAGGGCGAGTCGGTCCAGCGCCTGGGCCAACGCCAGCAGGTTGCCTTCATAGCAGTAGCACAGCAGCTGATTCGCTGCGTCGTCCAGTTGCAGGTTATTCTGCTTCGCTCTTGCCGCCACCCATTTCGGCAGATGGGCCTGCTCAGGCGTCTGGCAGGTGACCAGCACGGCATGAGTGGCGAGTTGGGTAAACCACGCGGCGTTTTCCTGCGCTTTGGTGAGCTTGTTGCCACGCACGATTAACAGCAGATCGCTGTGCAACAGGCTGACCAGCGTCGCCAGCTGTTCATTGATGGCCGCGTTCGGACCATTCTCTGGCAGCAGGATCTGGATGGTCTGGCGTGATGCAAAGAGACTCATCGCCTGGCAAAGGGAGAAGAGGGCATTCCAGTCGGTATTGTTATCCAACTGGACGGTGTGGTGTTCATCAAAGCCCTGAGCGGCGGCGGCATGTCGCACGGCATCCAGGCTTTCCTGAAGCAAGAGCGGGTCGTTACCCAGTAGCAGATACGCCGCGCGCAGCCCTTCATTGAGCTGCGCGCGGAGTTGTTCAGGATACAGCCTGATCATCAGTTACCCATGGAGGTAGAAACAGGAGGCGTGTTGGCATCCGGTTTGTCGATGATGTCAGAACCCTGTCTTGTCGTTGCGGCAATGCCTGGCAGCTTACGGATCAGCTGTTCTGCGGCCTTGTCGTACATCTCGTTAATGATAATCTGCTGCTCAGCATCTTTTGCCAGCGCCGTTTGCGGGTTATCAAAGAACGAGCGGTACACTTTGGTATTGATAGGGAAAATGTCTTTACCCGGGATCAATACTGCCGCGTTCACCGTTAGCACCATCTGATATTCCGCAGTACGTCCATCCTGGAAGATCGACGCGGTATCTTTAGCCAGCGATGAGCTTAAGATACGTAATGACGGTACATCCTGGCGCAGGGTGCCTTTTTCGATCAGTTGAACATCGTTCAAACGCAGCTGGTTACGCACTGCCCGGCTGAGTGGACCATTCGGATCCCCTGAGTCGAAAATCATCGTTTTCATCTCAGCGGGCACCGCCGTGGTATTGCGCAGGTGCCAGCCACACCCCGCGGTGACCAGCACCGCCAGAGATAAGAGTATTGTTGCCAGTTGTCGCACGTTTCCTCCCGCGCTTAGCCAACGACCAGATTCAGCAGTTTACCCGGTACGTAGATCACTTTACGTACGGTAACGCCCTCAAGATATTTCGCCACCAGATGTTCCTGGCCAGCACGCTCACGAACCTGTTCTTCGGTTGCATCAACGGCGACGGTAATTTTACCGCGTACTTTACCGTTGACCTGTACCACCACCAGCGTGGTGTTTTCCACCATGGCGGATTCATCAGCAACCGGCCACGGCGCGTTGTCGATATCGCCTTCGCCTTTCAGCTCCTGCCACAGGGTGAAGCTGACATGCGGGGTGAACGGGTTCAACATGCGCACGACGGCCAACAGTGCTTCACGCATTAAGGCACGATCCTGCTCGCCTTCCTGCGGTGCTTTCGCCAGCTTGTTCATCAGTTCCATAATAGCCGCAATTGCGGTATTGAAGGTCTGACGACGACCAATATCATCGGTCACTTTTGCAATCGTTTTATGAACATCACGACGCAGCGCCTGCTGGTCTTCAGTCAGGGCAGCAACGTTCAGTGCCGGTGCGTCGCCCTGAGCGGTGTGTTCGTAAACCAGTTTCCAGACGCGCTTCAGGAAGCGGTTCGCCCCTTCAACGCCGGACTCCTGCCACTCCAGGGTCATGTCTGCCGGAGAGGCAAACATCATGAACAGACGCACGGTATCCGCGCCGTAGCGCTCAACCATCACCTGCGGGTCGATGCCGTTGTTTTTGGACTTGGACATCTTGCTCATGCCGGTATACACCAGTTCATGACCTTCGGCGTCTTTCGCCTTCACGATACGGCCTTTCTCGTCGCGCTCAACAATCGCATCAACCGGAGAGACCCAGTTACGTTCGCCGTTCGCACCCACATAGTAGAACGCATCTGCCAGTACCATGCCCTGACACAGCAGCTGTTTCGCTGGCTCGTCAGAGTTCACCATGCCTGCGTCACGCATCAGCTTGTGGAAGAAGCGGAAGTAGAGCAGGTGCATGATGGCATGTTCAATACCACCGATGTAGATGTCTACCGGCAGCCAGTAGTTTGCCGCGTCGGAATCCAGCATCCCTTCCTGATACTGCGGGCAGGTGTAGCGGGCGTAGTACCAGGAAGACTCCATAAAGGTGTCAAAGGTGTCGGTTTCACGCAGCGCAGGCTGACCGTTAACGGTGGTTTTTGCCCACTCAGGATCGGCTTTGATCGGGCTGGTGATGCCATCCATGACCACATCTTCCGGCAGGATCACCGGGAGTTGATCTTCCGGGGTTGGCATTACGGTGCCGTCTTCCAGTGTGACCATCGGGATTGGCGCACCCCAGTAACGCTGACGGGAAACGCCCCAGTCGCGCAGGCGGTAGTTCACTTTACGCTCGCCCACGCCCAGCGATGCCAGTTTGTCGGCGATGGCGTTGAAACCCTCTTCGAAGCTCAGGCCGCTGAACTCACCAGAGTTAAACAGCGTGCCTTTTTCCGTCAGTGCTTGCTCAGACAGATCAGGTTCAGAGCCGTCAGCCGCCAGAATAACGGCTTTGATCGGCAGGTTGTATTTGGTGGCAAATTCATAGTCGCGCTGGTCGTGACCCGGAACAGCCATCACGGCACCGGTACCGTATTCCATCAGCACGAAGTTTGCTGCCCAGACCGGAATCGCTTCGCCAGTCAGTGGGTGCTTCGCATAGAAGCCCGTGGCAACGCCTTTCTTCTCCATGGTCGCCATGTCGGCTTCTGCCACTTTCGTGTTGCGGCATTCGTCGATAAAGATAGCCAGCTCCGGGTTATTTTCGGCAGCTTTCTGCGCCAGCGGGTGACCTGCGGCCACGGCCAGATAGGTCGCGCCCATGAAGGTATCCGGACGGGTAGTGTAGACGGTCAGAGTCTGATCGTAGTTCTCAACGTTGAAGGTGATCTCCACGCCTTCAGAACGGCCGATCCAGTTGCGCTGCATGGTCTTAACGGTATCCGGCCAGTGGTCCAGCGTGTCCAGATCGTTCAGCAGTTCGTCAGCGTAAGCGGTGATTTTGATAAACCACTGTGGGATCTCTTTACGCTCAACTTTGGTGTCGCAGCGCCAGCAGCAGCCGTCGATAACCTGTTCGTTCGCGAGAACGGTCTGGTCGTTCGGGCACCAGTTAACGGCAGACGTCTTCTTATAGACCAGGCCTTTTTTGTACAGCTCGGTGAAGAACTTCTGTTCCCAGCGGTAGTATTCCGGGGTACAGGTCGCCAGTTCGCGGCTCCAGTCATAGCCAAAGCCCAGCATTTTGAGCTGGTTTTTCATGTACGCGATGTTGTCGTACGTCCACGGCGCTGGCGCCGTATTGTTTTTGACCGCCGCGCCTTCAGCAGGCAGACCGAATGCATCCCAGCCGATTGGCTGCAGCACGTTTTTGCCCAGCATACGCTGGTAGCGTGCAATCACATCCCCGATGGTGTAGTTACGCACGTGGCCCATGTGTAGTCGACCAGAAGGATAGGGAAGCATCGACAGGCAGTAATACTTCTCTTTGCTCTCGTCTTCGGTTACTTCAAAGGTACGCTTCTCGTCCCAGTGTTGCTGGACTTTTGATTCTATCTCTTCCGGGCGGTATTGCTCTTGCATGGCAGCCAGTGGTCCTGTTTTCAATACAGCTACAAATGTAGCCAATGGATGTGGTATTTCAGATCCGCATAGCATAGCCCAAACGCCCGCGTCAAAACAGCCTTTCGCACAAATGCGCTTTGCAGGAATTTACCGGGTCTGTGGTTCACCTGACAAAGCGGCGATGAAATAAGGTCTATTATTAGAAATAGTTACTTACCCGGGAGGCAAAATGATGAACAAGGTTGCTCAATTTTACCGCGAACTGGTGGCAACACTGACGGAACGGCTGCGTAACGGCGAGCGAGATATCGACGCGCTGGTGGAACAGGCGCGTGCGCGCGTGACGCAAACGGGTGAGTTAACGCGAACCGAAGTGGAAGAGGTGACGCGCGCCGTGCGTCGTGACCTCGAAGAGTTCGCGCGCAGTTACCAGGAGAGCCAGAACGAGGTGACCGACAGCGTATTTATGCGGGTGATCAAGGAGAGCCTCTGGCAGGAGCTGGCGGATATTACCGATAAAACACAGCTGGAGTGGCGTGAAGTCTTTCAGGATCTGAATCATCACGGCGTGTACCACAGCGGTGAAGTGGTGGGGCTGGGAAATCTGGTCTGTGAGAAATGCCATCACCATATTGCCGTTTATACGCCGGAGGTGCTGTCACTCTGTCCGAAGTGCGGGCACGATCAGTTCCAGCGTCGGCCGTTTGAGCCCTAAGTAAAAGCAAAACTGTTTGCTCCCTCTCCCCGTGGGAGAGGGTTGGGGTGAGGGCATCAGGCCGCACTATAGTATGCGAGCCTCTCCGCCAGCAAATCCACAAACGCCTGCCGATCGATATCCACCATTAGCGTGGTATTCGGTTTATTGCCCGTCAGCGAATAGTAATCCACTACCGTCATCCCCTGGGTGTATTTCCCCTGGGTCTCCACACCAACCCAGCGCTCTACCGTGGTAAACATCTCAGGCTTCAGCAGCCAGGCAATGGTGCACGGGTCATGCAGCGGCGCGCCGTGGAAGCCCCATTTCTCAGCTTTGTGATATTCCATAAAGAAGTCGAGCAGCTCGGCCACGGTCGTGGCAACCGGGTTGCCAATCGCACGAAAACGCTCGATGTCATTCGCCATAATCTGCGCCCGGTGGGTAACATCCAGCCCGGCCATCACAATCGGCAAACCCGACTGGAAGACGATCTCCGCCGCTTCCGGGTCGACAAAGATGTTGAACTCCGCCGCAGGCGTCCAGTTACCCAGCCCCATGGCTCCGCCCATAATCACGATACGGGCAATTTTGCTGTGCAGTTCAGGATGGCTGTTCAGCAGCAGCGCAACGTTGGTTTGCGGGCCCGTTGCTACCAGCGTGACGGGTTCAGCACTCTCGCGTAGTACCTTTGCCATCAGCTCCACGGCGGTACAGGATTGCGGGGCGAAACCCGGTTCCGGCAGTGCCGGGCCGTCCAGGCCGCTTTCTCCGTGTACGTTGTCGGCAATGATCAGTTCACGCATCAGCGGTTTGACCGCGCCACCGGCCACGGGAATATCGGGGCGCTTTAGCAAGGTCAGCATACGCAGGACGTTGCGCAGGGTTTTATCCGGCGTCTGGTTGCCGGCAGATGAGGTAACAGCTTTGACTTCAAGTTCAGGGGAGGCAAGTGCAAGGACGAGGGCAATCGCGTCATCATGACCCGGATCGCAATCGAAAATAATAGGCTGTGCCATAGCGTTCTCCATACGTAGCGTTATTTTGTGACAAGGTTAACGCTGCAATGTGACGCCGACGAGAAGCAGAGCATGAAAGCGTGAGACAGTGCGCAATCCGCAGATTGCGCACTGAGAAGATTAATGCAGGATTTTAGCCAGGAAGTCTTTAGCGCGTTCGGATTTCGGGTTGGCGAAGAACTCTTCTTTCGGCGAGTCTTCAACGATCTTGCCTTCATCCATAAAGATCACGCGGTTTGCCACTTTGCGGGCGAAGCCCATTTCGTGGGTCACCACCATCATGGTCATCCCTTCGTGGGCCAGTTCAACCATGACGTCCAGCACTTCGTTGATCATTTCGGGATCGAGTGCGGAGGTCGGTTCGTCGAACAGCATTGCCACCGGATCCATACACAGTGCGCGAGCAATCGCCACACGCTGCTGTTGGCCGCCGGAAAGCTGTGCCGGGAACTTATCGGCATGCGCAGAAAGCCCCACGCGATCCAGAAGCTTCAGCCCTTTCTCACGCGCCGCTTTTTTGTCACGCTTAAGCACTTTCACCTGCGCCAGCGTCAGGTTCTCGATGATGGAGAGGTGAGGGAACAGTTCAAAATGCTGGAACACCATCCCCACGTGGGAGCGAAGCTGGGCAAGGTTGGTTTTCTTGTCGTTCACTTTGGTGCCGTTAACAACAATTTCACCCTGCTGCACAGGCTCCAGACCATTAACCGTTTTGATCAGCGTCGATTTACCGGAACCGGACGGCCCGCACACTACCACCACATCACCTTTTTTGACTTCGGTGGAGCAGTCGGTCAGCACCTGAAAGTGCCCATACCATTTAGAAACATTTTTCAGGGAAATCATTATACCGTCCTTTTCTTCAGCCAACTGACCAACAGCGACGCGCTTAAACTAATCACAAAATAGACCGCACCTGCGAAGAGCACCATCTCAACCTGCGTACCATCGCGCTCACCGATGGTGGACGCAGTACGGAAGAAGTCTGCCAGGCTCAGGACATATACCAGAGAGGTATCCTGGAATAGCACGATGCCCTGGGTCAGCAGGAGGGGAACCATGGCGCGAAACGCCTGCGGCAGAATAATGAGTTGCATGGACTGCCAGTGGGTCATCCCCAGCGCCAGCGCCGCGCTGGACTGCCCGCGTGAGATACTCTGTATGCCCGCACGGATGATCTCGGAATAGTAAGCGGCCTCAAACATGGAGAACGCAACCATCGCGGAAATCAGGCGGATATCGGTTTTCGGTGACAGTCCCAGAACGTTTTGCAGGAATCCGGGAACAATCAGGTAAAACCACAGCAGCACCATTACCAGCGGAATAGAACGGAAAACGTTAACGTAGGCAGTGGCAAACCAGGCGAGCGGTTTGAAGCTCGACAGGCGCATTACCGCCAGCAGGGTGCCCCAGACGATACCGACGATGATGGCGATCGCCGTGATTTTTAAGGTGATCACCAGGCCATCCAGCAGGTACGGCATGGAAGGAACAATGGAACTCCAGTCAAATTCGTACATTATTTGCCCCCCAGATTGCCCGGCAGGCGAATTTTGCGTTCAACCAGGTTCATCACCAGCATGATGAAAGCGTTAATCAGAACATACGCGAGCGTAATTGCCGTGAAGGATTCCCACGCGTGGGCGGAATAATCCAGCAGTTTACCCGCCTGCGCCGCCATATCGACCAGACCGATCGTGGAGGCGATGGCCGAGTTTTTGACCAGGTTCATCATCTCTGAGGTCATCGGTGGAACAATGACGCGGTAGGCGTTAGGCAGCAGGACGTAGCGGTAGGTTTGCGGCAGCGTTAACCCCATCGCCAGACCCGCGTTCTTTTGTCCACGCGGCAGCGACTGAATAGCGGCGCGTACCTGCTCGCACACGCGTGCGGCGGTAAACAGCCCCAGACACATCATCGAGGAGACAAAGAACTGTACGTTAGGATCCAGTTCCGACTTGAACCACATGCCAATATTTTCCGGCAGCAGTTCAGGAACGACCAGATACCAGGTAAAGAACTGCACGATCAGCGGAACGTTACGGAACAGTTCCACATACAGCGTGCCGATAGAAGAGAGAAAACGGTTAGGGACGGTGCGCAGAATACCGAACAGTGAACCGACAAGGAACGCAATAATCCACGCCGTTATCGATAACGCAACGGTAACCTGAAAGCCGCTCCACAGCCAGCCAAGATAGGTTGTGTTGCCGAACGGGGCTTGTTGCAGAAATATGCCCCAGTTCCAGTCTATTGACATAATAAACTCCAGAAAAAAAAGGGTAGCAGCGCTACCCTCGAAGATTGGTGAGAAGCTCATTTTTCGCGCTGAGTGGGGAACGACCACTCAACGTATAGTCTGTCCATGCTTCCCGACAATCGAGAGGGCAGGAGATCCCGCCCCTGTAGTTCTAATTAGTTAAGAGCCTTGTCATTTGGTGATTTGAACAGTGCTTTCATGTCGTCAGACAGTTCAAAGTTCATGTTGAGATTTTTGGGTGGAATTGGGTTCTTGAACCATTTGTCGAACCATTTTTCCGCTTCACCGGAGGTTTGCACCTGGGCGATGGTGTCATCGATCAGCTTCTTGAATTGCGGATCGTCTTTACGCAGCATACAGCCGTAGGCTTCTTTCGACTGGGCGGTACCAACGATATCCCAGTTGTCCGGTTTCTTCGCTTTTGCACGTTCGCCAGCCAGCAGAGCATCATCCATCATAAACGCGACGGCACGGCCACTTTCCAGCGTACGGAAGGAGTCACCATGGTCTTTCGCGCTGATGATGCGCATATCCATTTTCTTCTCGTCGTTCAGCTTGTGCAGCAACACTTCTGAGGTTGTCCCGGAGGTCACAACAACGGCTTTGCCTTTCAGGTCAGCAAAATCTTTGATGTCACCGCCTTTTTTGGTCAGCAGACGGGTCCCCACCACAAAGATGGTGTCGGAGAAGGCGGCCTGTTTCTGACGCTCCAGGTTGTTGGTGGTGGAGCCACACTCAAAATCGAAGGTGCCGTTTTGCAGCAGTGGGATACGGTTCTGCGAGGTGATTGGAATCAGTTTTACCTGCAGGTCGGGTTTGTTCAGCTTTTTCTTCACGGCCTCAACGATGGCGTTAGAGTAGTCCTGTGAATAGCCCACGACTTTTTGCGTGTTGTCGTAGTAAGAGAACGGGACAGAAGATTCACGGTGGCCGACCACGATCACGCCGTTTTTGGCAATCTTGTCGAGAGTGCTGCCGGCTGCCGGCGCGTCTTCAGCGTGTACGACGCCTGCGGACATCCCCATTACCAGCATTGCTGTGGCCAGTTTACGTAATTGCATACCCAACTCCTTTCTTATCAGCGTCAGTGACGCATTGATACCCATTGTGATGTTGTTATATCTCGCGCTATGCGAGTGCAGTGTTATGCAAGCTTGTTAACATTTAGTCTGGCTTAATGTAAAGATTTTGCTGCGTTATTGTTTATTTTTGCGAAGCGCGCCGCACCATTCCGAGGCAGAAATCTCTCGTTGCACCGTTTCGGTGCTACCGGCGATCTATGCTGGTGCGACAAGGTTGCACACGAAGCCAAACTGCGTTTACCTGAATAAACAAAGCAATAGGCGTGCCAGAATTGAAATTTGGGAGGGAACTGTCGAGTGGCGGCTACGCCTTACCCGACCGACGAAGCGAAATGTAGGCCGGGTAAGCGTCAGCGCCACCCGGCAACAGAAGGTAAGATTAGCGACGACGCTGACGAAGGCTCATCAGCACAGCCCCAAAGCCAAACAGGGCGGTCAGGATCCACAGCGGCCAGTTGCCGGTGCGGGCATATGGCGTCAGGCCGCTTGTCGGCGTGACTTTAGCCGTCAACACGTCGCGCGTAAACTGCGGGATCATGGCCTGAATTTCTCCTCGCGGTCCAATCACGGCGGTGATGCCATTGTTGGTGCTGCGCAACAGCGGACGCGCCAGCTCCAGTGAACGCATCCGCGCCATCTGGAAGTGCTGCCACGGACCAATCGACTTACCGAACCAGGCATCATTAGAGATAGTCAGCAGGAAGTCCGTATCCGGACGGAAGTTATCGCGCACCTGTTCACCGAGGATGATCTCGTAGCAAATGGCCGCCGTCAGGGCAAAGCCGTGTGCATGCAGCTGCGGCTGCACATACGGACCCCGACTGAAGGAGGACATTGGCAGGTCAAAGAACGGTGCCAGCGGACGCAGTATCGATTCCAGCGGAACAAACTCGCCAAACGGAACAAGGTGATTCTTGTTATACCGGTCAGTCGAGGTGTAGCTGTAGTCGCTGTCTTTGCCGAGCGTAATGATGGTGTTGTAGGTATCGTAGCGGTTCTGCTGATTCAGACGCGCATCCACAATCCCGGTGATCAGCGTACTGCCGCGCGCGCGCAGCAGATCGTTCATCATGTTGAGAAACGGCTGCTGGTTAATTTCCAGATCCGGAATGGCAGATTCAGGCCAGATGATCAGCTGTGATTTACCCATCACCTCTTCAGTGGCGTTGGCGTAAATTTTCAGCGTGTTCAGCAGCTCTTTTTCATCCCACTTCATCGCCTGCGGAATATTTCCCTGCACCATCGATACCTGTGTGGCGCGCTCTGGCATCAGGGTATACCACTGGATATAACGCAGCGGGAAGGGCAGAGCGAAAAGAACCAGCGCCACTACCAGTGGTTTCCAGTTACGCGTGACCAGCGCCAGCACCAGCAGGCCGCTCACCACCATCAGCAGGAAGTTAATGGCTTCAACGCCCATTACTGGCGCCAGACCTTTCAGCGGGCCGTCAATCTGGCTGTAGCCAAACTGCAGCCACGGGAAGCCGGTCAGCACCCAGCCGCGCAGAAACTCGGTGATCTGCCAGACCACGGGAGCCGCAATGGCAACGCGCAGCCAACTGGTTTTAGGCCACAGGCGGGAAAGAATGCCCGCAAACAGACCGGTGTAGAGCGAGAGATAGGCGGCCAGCAGAACCACAAGGAAGACGTTAACCGGCCCCGGCATACCCCCAAACTGGGCGATGCTGACGTAGACCCAGTTGATGCCGGATCCAAACAGCCCCAGCCCCCAGAAGTAGCCAATGGCTGCAGCCTGAACGGGACGACGATTCAGGGTTAACCCCTGTAACCCCATCAGGGAGAGAATGGCTGCAGGCCAGATATCGTAAGGAGAAAAAGCCAGCGTACCGCTGGCTCCGAGTAACAGCGCCAGCAGCAAACGGACGCGCTGGCGTTCAAGCAGTGGGGCAAATGCCATTTACATTAATCTTCCAGTTTTGGCACCGGTGAGTCGTCCGGCGTTCTGACATGAACCTGTATAATACGTCGGCTGTCGGCCATCGCCACTTTGAACTGGTAACCATCGATGTCAACGGTTTCGCCGCGGGCAGGAAGATGACCAAAGGCCTGCATCACCAGCCCACCAATGGTATCCACCTCTTCATCGCTGAAGTGGGTGCCGAAGGCGTCGTTGAAATCCTCAATGGAGGCCAGGGCGCGAACGGTCCACGTGTGGCGGCTAAGCTGACGGAAGTCGATATCTTCTTCTTCGTCATACTCGTCTTCGATCTCGCCCACGATCAGCTCAAGAATATCCTCGATCGTGACAAGGCCTGACACGCCGCCAAATTCATCAATCACAATCGCCATGTGGTAACGCTGGGAGCGAAACTCTTTCAGCATCCGATCCACACGTTTACTTTCCGGCACAACCACGGCCTGGCGTAACACTTTTTCCATGCTGAAGGCTTCGGCATCGCTGCGCATAAACGGCAGCAGATCTTTGGCCATCAAAATCCCTTCGATGTGATCTTTGTCTTCGCTGATGACCGGGAAACGGGAGTGAGCGGATTCGATAATCACATCGAGGCATTCATCGAGGCTCTGGTTACGTTTCAGGGTGATCATCTGCGAGCGGGGGATCATGATATCGCGAACGCGCTGGTCGGCGATGTCCATTACCCCTTCGAGCATTTCGCGCGTATCTTCGTCGATAAGATCGTTTTGCCCGGAATCACGAATCAGCTCCAGCAGTTCATCACGGTTTTTGGGCTCACCATGGAAAAGCTGGCTCAGAATGAGGGAGAAAAATCCCTTTTTACTGTTTGTCGTGTCGCTACTGTGTGAATTGTCGTCGCTCATGGCGTTTGTTAAGGGTTCTCTCGTCAGTTCAATGTTTACCGCCGCGCTATTTCCTTACGCGGCGGCATGTTAGTCAGTCGGTTGTCTGACTATTCTTTCTCGGCAATGTACGGATCCTCATAGCCCAGAGCAAGCATTATCTCTGTCTCAAGGGACTCCATCTCTTCCGCTTCGTCATCTTCAATATGATCGTAGCCCAGCAGGTGCAGGCTTCCATGGACAACCATATGCGCCCAGTGGGCCTCGAGCGGCTTTTGCTGCTCTTTGGCTTCCTGTTCCACCACCTGACGGCAGATGATCAGATCGCCGAGCAGCGGCATTTCAATACCCGGTGGGGCTTCGAACGGGAAAGAGAGCACGTTGGTTGGCTTATCTTTCCCGCGGTAGGTCAGGTTAAGCTCATGGCTTTCTGCTTCATCCACCAGGCGAATCGTGACTTCAGACTCTTCCTGAAACTGGGGGATAACAGCATCCAGCCATTTCTGAAACTGCGCCTCTTCTGGCATGCCGGAATTATCTTCACAGGCCAGCTGTAAATCGAGGATCACCTGACTCATTTCTGTTCTTGCTCCTGCGCTTCGCGCTTACGTTCTGCGGCCAGTTCGGCCTTACGCTTCTGATCGGCCTCTTCCCAGGCTTCATAGGCGTTAACGATACGCGCGACCACCGGGTGGCGTACCACGTCTTCACTGTGGAAGAAGTTAAAGCTGATTTCGTCCACCTCAGCCAGCACTTCGATGGCGTGGCGCAGGCCCGATTTGGTGCTGCGCGGCAGGTCAATCTGGGTGACGTCACCGGTGATAACCGCTTTCGAGTTGAAGCCGATACGCGTCAGGAACATCTTCATCTGTTCGATGGTGGTGTTCTGGCTCTCATCCAGAATAATGAACGCATCGTTAAGGGTACGGCCACGCATGTAGGCCAGCGGGGCGACTTCAATCACGTTACGCTCAATAAGTTTCTCAACTTTCTCAAAGCCCAGCATTTCGAACAGCGCGTCGTACAGGGGGCGCAGATAAGGATCCACCTTCTGACTCAGGTCCCCCGGCAGGAAGCCGAGTTTTTCACCTGCTTCAACCGCCGGGCGGGTCAGCAGAATACGGCGGATCTCCTGGCGCTCCAGCGCATCAACCGCAGCGGCGACGGCCAGATAGGTTTTACCTGTACCCGCCGGACCTACGCCGAAGGTGATGTCATGGTCGAGAATGTTGGCAATGTACTGCGCCTGGTTCGGTGTACGCGGCTTGATGACGCCACGTTTGGTCTTGATATTTATGGCTTTGCCATAGTCCGGCACGCTTTCTGCGCTGTGCTCAAGCACGCGCGCCTCTTTAATGGCGAGGTGAATTTGTTCCGGTTCGATATCCTGAATTTCGCCACGCATCGGGGCGGTATCAACATACAGGTTACGCAGGATGTCCGCAGCCGCATTGACGCAGATAGGGCGTCCGGTGAGTTTGAAATGATTATCGCGACGATTGATTTCGATACCCAGACGTCGCTCCAGTTGTTTGATGTTGTCATCAAACGGCCCGCACAGGCTCAGCAGGCGAGCGTTGTCTGCGGGCGTTAGGCTAATTTCAAGCGTGTCTATGTTCAAACTGTTCCTCTTTGATTGGTTAACTGGCCCGGCGCCCTCAGGCGTAATAAAACGGTCATTACCGAAATTATTCACGCCATGGAAAAAAGGCGCAAGCGTTGCGGAAGATATTGGGGACGTTGAGAGGAAATACAAGGCCTGCCGGGAAGGCAGGCCTGAAGGATTATGGCTGGTAAACCCGAACGCCAGAATCGTTTTCTTTACGCGTGCGGGAAATGACGGATTCAGGAGATTGCGCAATGCGCAGCCCCATCTCATCTTCGGTGCGCACCAGTTTTCCGCGCAGCGAGTTGGTCAGCACTTCCACAATCTCGACGTCCACAAATTTACCGATCATGTCCGGGGTGCCTTCGAAATTCACCACGCGGTTGTTTTCGGTACGGCCTGAGAGTTCCATGATGCTCTTACGGGAGGTGCCTTCCACCAGAATACGCTGCACGGTGCCGAGCATGCGCCGGCTCCAGGCGTTGGCCTGCTGGTTGATACGCTCCTGCAGAATATACAGACGCTGTTTTTTCTCTTCTTCCGGGACATCGTCAACCATATCGGCCGCCGGTGTGCCAGGGCGCGCAGAGAAAATAAAGCTGTAGCTGACGTCAAAATTCACTTCGCCGATGAGCTTCATGGTGCGCTCGAAGTCGTCAGCGGTTTCACCAGGGAAGCCAACGATAAAGTCGGAACTTATCTGGATGTCCGGACGCGCTTCACGCAGCTTACGAATGGTGGATTTGTACTCCAGCACCGTATGCGGACGCCCCATCAGGTTCAGTACGCGATCAGAGCCGCACTGAATCGGCAAATGCAGGAAGCTCACCAGCTCCGGCGTATCGCGGTAAACGTCGATAATATCGTCGGTGAATTCCATTGGATGGCTGGTGGTAAAGCGAATACGGTCGATACCGTCAATCGCAGCTACCAGGCGCAGCAGTTCAGCAAAGCTGCCGGTGGTGCCGTCGTAGTTTTCACCACGCCAGGCGTTCACGTTCTGCCCCAGCAGGTTCACTTCGCGTACGCCCTGTGCGGCAAGCTGTGCGATTTCAAACAGAATATCGTCTGCCGGGCGGCTCACTTCCTCACCACGGGTATAAGGCACCACGCAATAAGTGCAGTATTTGTTGCAGCCTTCCATGATTGAGACGAACGCGGTCGGGCCATCCGCACGCGGCTCGGGCAGACGGTCAAATTTTTCGATCTCCGGGAAGCTGACATCAACGACCGGGCTACGATCGCCGCGCACCTTGTTGATCATTTCCGGCAGGCGGTGCAGGGTCTGGGGGCCAAAGACAATATCCACATAGGGGGCTCTCTGACGAATCAGCTTACCTTCCTGCGACGCGACGCAGCCACCCACACCGATGATCAGGTCCGGATTTTTTCGTTTGAGAAGTTTCCAGCGACCTAAAACGTGAAAAACTTTTTCCTGCGCTTTTTCACGAATTGAGCAGGTATTCAGCAGCAGCACATCGGCTTCTTTCGCATTTTCAGTCAGCTGGTATCCGTGGGTGGTATCCAGCAGATCGGCCATCTTGGATGAATCGTATTCGTTCATCTGACAGCCCCAGGTTTTTATATGGAGTTTTTTAGTCATCGACTTGCTCAGCTCAGGATTGCAAGCCGTGTATTGTAATGCTTTGGTGGGGTTGTGACCAGTATGAAGGTTATGCGTCTCAGGACTGCAAAAATCCGGTAAACTTAAGGGATTCTCCAATAAGGAAAAGTGACCATGACACTCCAACACACCGAAATTGCCGTTGTCGGCGGCGGTATGGTCGGCGGCGCGCTGGCGCTGGGGCTGGCGCAGCAGGGATTTGAGGTAACGGTTATTGAGCAGGCGGCACCTGCTGAGTTTGACCCGACGGCAAAGCCGGATGTCCGCATTTCCGCCATCAGCGCGGCCTCTGTCGATCTGCTTCGCGGGCTGGGCGTCTGGGAGGCGGTGCTCGATATGCGGGCTCACCCTTATAGTCGCCTTGAAACCTGGGAATGGGAAAATGCCCACGTCGCGTTTGATGCCGCCGAGCTGAAGCTGCCGCGTCTGGGCTATATGGTGGAAAACAACGTCCTCCAGCGAGCGCTCTGGCAGGCGCTGGAGGCGCATCCGAAGGTGACGCTGCGTGTTCCTGCGTCGCTGAAGGCGCTGCATCCTCACAATAGCGGCTACACGCTGACGCTCGACAGCGGCGATGAACTGGCCGTGAAGCTGGTCATTGGGGCTGACGGTGCTCACTCGCAGGTCAGACAAATGGCGGGCATCGGTGTTCATGCCTGGCAGTATGAGCAATCCTGTATGCTGATCACCGTTCAGTGTGAAAATGCGCCGGGAGAGAGTACCTGGCAGCACTTTACCCCGAATGGTCCGCATGCCTTTTTACCGCTGTTCGATAACTGGGCATCGCTGGTGTGGTACGACAAACCGGCGCGCATTCGCCAGCTACAGGGGCTGTCAATGGAACAGTTGCAGCGTGAAATCCTGCAACACTTCCCGGCCCGTCTGGGACATATCACGCCGGTTGCCGCAGGGGCATTTCCCCTTACACGGCGCCATGCGCTGCAGTATGCCCGTGAAGGGCTGGCGCTGGTGGGCGATGCGGCGCACACCATTCATCCCCTGGCGGGGCAGGGCGTGAACCTCGGGTATCGTGACGTTGATGCTTTACTGGATGTGCTGGGCAATGCACGTGCGCATGCGGAAGCCTGGTCAAGCCATCATGTACTCAAGCGCTACCAGACGCGACGTATGGCGGATAACTTCATCATGCAGTCTGGGATGGATCTGTTCTATGCCGGTTTCAGCAATGATCTGGCCCCGGTGCGTATTCTGCGTAACATTGGATTGATGGCGGCGGAACGCGCCGGCGGCTTGAAGCGTCAGGCGCTTAAATACGCTCTGGGACTCTAATCTTTATTCCCTCTCCCCGTGGGAGAGGGCATCAGGCCGCACTATTCTGAGCAACAAAAACAAAAAAGCCCGCAGAGCGGGCTTGTTTGTTTTAAGTGGCTGGGGTGCAGGGATTCGAACCCCGGAATGCTGGTATCAGAAACCAGAGCCTTACCGCTTGGCGACACCCCAATTGCGTTAAACGTACTGCTTAACGACTTTTTAAATTGGCTGGGGTACGAGGATTCGAACCTCGGAATGCCGGAATCAGAATCCGGTGCCTTACCGCTTGGCGATACCCCAACAATTTTTTATTACCGAAACAGATCGATAATCTTAATATGGTGGCTACGACGGGATTCGAACCTGTGACCCCATCATTATGAGTGATGTGCTCTAACCAACTGAGCTACGTAGCCAGTACTGCGTTCTTCGATGGCTGGGGTACCTGGATTCGA